>JBDRJA010000001.1:0-21801 GCA_043815345.1 Patescibacteria group bacterium
AGGCAAGAATGGAAATTCCAAAGACTAAAAACCATCCAATGACTTTAACTATATTTGTGATAGAAAAATTTTTTTTAACTTCCATAATTATAAATCTCTTATTCTTGGGTGGCTTCGTGGAATACATTAGAACTATATTCATAAGATCAAGCCAATATTTCTATATTCCAGACATTACTATTTGAAAAATGTTTTACTATATTATTCTATTATATCCGCTGAACCTGTATTAAAATCATATTCAACGACTTTTTCCGTATTACAATCAACACCAGCTACTTCCGAATAAAAGCAAGATAAATTTGTTACTAATTTATTCTCGGCTTTATTAAACTGGCAATTAACGTCCATTGCGTTTCCTTTATTTGCAACTTCAAATAAATCTATTTTTTCTTGAAAGTTACTCGTTAAATAAACATTAGCCAGATAATCACCGCCCATATCATTAGCTCCGCAAGCATAAAAATATTTTTCATCATTAGAAAAGCCGTATTGATACATTGATGAAAGTTTTAAAACTATCTTATTTTTACTAATATCATAAACATTTCCAAAACTCCATTCCCATCCATAGGCCTGGTATGTCAAATAATTACCTAAGGGGGAAAATGCTGGATTAACATAAAAAAGCGCTTCACCTAAATTTCCACTATAATTATCAGGAGCTTTTTCTATAACTATTTCCTTACTATCCTTGTCCAAAATTATATAATTATAACCTAGCCTATTCTTTGTAAAAACCGATATACTGTTAAAAAATTTAAACTCGCTTGTTATTTCTTCTGATAATAAAGTATCTAATTTTCCATTTTCTACTTGTACGGTTACCCGATACTTTGCAGGTTTATTATTTTGGTCGTGCAAGTCTACCATATATTGATACTTGTTTCCGGCTAATTTACTTATGTCATACGTTTTTGCCACTATGGTATTTTCATACCAGCTTTTATATTCGTCAAAGCTTACTTTTTTTGATAAATACATATCATAAGCTTCCGGCAAATTTCCACTTTCTATATTATAATAATATTTTCTTATAATTGTTATGTCCGGATTTTCATTTTCAAATATCTTAAATTCCTCAGCAGGCAAAAATTTCGGTTTATAAATTTTAATGCTATTGACAAATTTAGTAAAATCACTCTTATCTTGCTCATATTGCTCTGGAGATATTTTTCCTTTATTTATTAATTCAAGATCGAAAAAATCTTTATAATCTATCGTATGGTTAAGCTGTCCTGAATACCCGACTATAAATGTAGCTAATAAATTGTCGAAAAAATTATTCTGTAATTTTTTAAAACCGTAATGTTTAAGATAATATTGATATCTTGTTCCAATATTATCCCAGTCATAATAATTCTCGTCTTCAAAAAAAGCGGTTTTTATATTATCTTGACATTCGGAATATTTTTCATAAACGGTCCCGGTGTTAGTCGGATTATTTTTAAATTCAATTTTATATTCGCAGATATTGTTCGTTTTAATTAAATCTTTAAAATTATCTATTGCTCCAAGATAATAAGTTTGGGAGTTGGGATATTTCTCGCCTGGATATTCATTGTTATAAATTTCTATGTCTGGCCCACCATTTTCAAAACTTACTATTACGGCATATTTGTAAATATTATCCTCACTGTATTTACTATTAATGGTTGCCAGGTCAGTGATGTAATTTGAAGGTGAAGTAACTGGCTCTCCCCAAGTTTCAGGATAAATAAATTCTAATCCTAAAATATCATGCTTCCAAATACGCCAGCCTTCTTCAACCTCTATATTATTAATGAATTTTTCATCAGGAACTGTAGCCGCTACATTTTTCGAGCCATTATTGTTCTTTCTGGGTTCACTGGTTTTAATAATCTTATGGGGAATATCCTGTCCACTATAAATAAAAATAACGATAATACTACTTATTATCACTAATAATAAAACTGATATTATACTTATCCGAATAATTAACCTTCGTTTATTGTTAGATTCAGTCTGATTTAAATCATTACTATGTTCGTTATTTAATATGTTTTTTTTATTCATATTTTTTATCTAACATTAATAAATTTGGGTGACTTCGTGGAAGACATTAGAACTGCATTAATAAAAATGGACGATATAACTATTCCTATTTTGTATTAAAGAAATTAGGATTTAATATTAATTATAGAATACCCATTCTAAATATCAATATTTAAGGATAATTCGAATTAAACTAGGTAGTAAAATCTACTTAGGAGTAAAGAATAACCAGCCTTTCAAATCGCTAATTTGATATTTTTCCTTAGATTCCACTTTCCCGCTCAAGCTTGTTACATGAAATTTATAGGACAAATAATCATTTTCTCCACTAAAACTCATTACATCTGGATTAAGGTTAGCGTTCGGCCATCTTGAATATTGTTCGGCCAATTTATTTATAAGCATAGTTAAATCATAATTAACTATCTCTGCTCCTTTTTTCCTGATTTTGAACATCGCTTTATCACTATCTACATTATATTGATATTCATATTCTCTAATCTTTCCAATATTGTGAGGAAGAATCGTGCCAATGTAGAATAAATAATCGTAATCTTTGATATCCATCAATGATTTAGCCTCGGTATAAAAATTAAAACTATTATTCCTGCGATCAATTTGATCCCCAGAGACTACATATTCTACTTTTAAAACTTCCGAAGTAATTCGCTCGGCAATTATTTGTGAGGGTCTAAAATTATTAGCTTCTTTAGTCTCATCTTCTTCTATGTAATCTAGTTCTTTTCTAAAAACGTCTTCAACAGCTTCAAGCCCATGGGCTTCATAAAGATATAAAATAGTCGCACTTATTTCCTTGCTATCATCAAAAGATATCTCTACGCCTTCATTTAGGGGTTTTATTTGTCCATCTACCAATAACTCGTTTTTTACCAACAGCTTCTCTAATCTATTCATCTGGCTCTTTTTGGAAACCTGAAACGCACCCCAGTGCCCGAAAGAAATTAAAATAGCAATCACGACCAACGATATTGGTATAAGTCTAATATCTTTTTTCTTACTAATTAACAAATACAGAGCTAATGCCAGAAGCCAGCAACCAAAAATAAATACTATATATCTTTTCTCTGTAATTCCATATTGCAACACTCTCCACCAAAGCGACCAAAACAACATTCCAATTTGAGGTATTAAAATTATGTAATAGATCTGACCAATCCTTCTTACCCAGTTAAATTTATCCCTAAGTGGATATAAAGCAGAATAAGTCAAAACACCTAGTAGAGAAAATCCCAAAATCATATATGCCAAAACACCCTTCGGCCATTCCCAAAAAACAAGAATTTTTATTACATAAGCATACAAGATAATAAAATACAAACTAACTAATGGGACTAATACAAATTGAACGAATAATTTTAGTTCTTTAGAGTAATCCGTTCCATCCGCATAGTCTTCATATTTTTTAGGAACCCTAGATAGAAAAAATAGAGGACCAAATATTCCCACAAGAACAATCCAAATTTCCAAGTATCTTTTTTCATCAATATTTAGTTCAAACAAATAATTCACGGAAGACAAGGCAATTGATAAACCCGCCTGTAAAGCACCTACATAAATTACCGTTAAAACTAATGAAAAAAACAATATTTTATTAAATTGCCAAAAAGCGTTTATTATATTCTCCTGCTTTCTTAGAAATCTCACACACAATACCAACAAATAAAATGCTACTATCCAAAAAACATACCTTAAAACTAGACTCGTAGAGGCTACCATCACGTTATCTGGTAAAATAAAGATATAATATAAGGCTAAAAACAATAAAACCACTCCATTGGCTATTGATTTTGCCTTTTTAACCCACCCTCGCTCCTCCGTGAATAAAACTGCTGATATAAATAATGGAAAACCCATTATGGACATCATTAATACTTCATTTACCCACAAAATATCTTGGCTATGAAGTAAGGCAATGCCCATCTCTGTGGCTATAACCGCCGATACCACAGCAAACGGAAAGCGTTTACAAGAAGACCACAAACTTAATAATAAATTTTTTATTGAAGATAGTTTTTTAAACATATAATTATTATACCATACTTCAGTTCGATTCCCAATAAGGATCAACAAAAAATATCCCTAATTTTAGGGATATTTTTAGCTGGGTGGCTAGAGGGAATCGAACCCTCATTACCGGTACCACAAACCGGTGTTCTAACCGTTGAACTATAGCCACCATAAACCGGCGTAGCCGGAAACTTTCAATTTTATAATTTTCAATTTTCCAGGCCTCGCTCTGCGAAGCGGGGCGGGCAAACAATGACTTAATTTATTAATTATTAAATTCAGTCATTAAAAAATTGTTTGGAAATTGGAAATTGGAAATTTTAAAATTAATATCTATATATTATAAAAATAAATTTTACTTCCATTCTCTAATCTAATTGTCTTTGTAGCATTAAAATCCGGTATTGCAAAAGCATAACTAATAATCCGCGTGCCTGGCCGGCACTCTTTCTTAAACTTCTCCTCAAGCCTCTCCATCATTTTCGGATTTAAATAACAATAAATCAAATCAGCCTTACTTAAATCTACCTTAAAAATATTTTTTTTAAATAATTTTATTTTACTTCCGCATAAATTAATTTGCATCTTAGAAATAAACCAAAGTAAAAACGAATATTCAATTCCAATATAATTCACTTTAGGATATTTTTTTTCTACTGCCCTAAGAAAACCTGCTTTTCCGCTTCCTAATTCATAAACATTGTCTCCAGCATTAATTTCAATCTCTGCTAAAACTTTTTTAATAACTTCTACCCTAGTGGAAATATATGGAGCAAAACCGCGAAAAATCATATTAAAAAACTGCATAGCTAAAAATACTAGAAACACTAAAATTATTAATAAACTAATTATTAAAATAAACATTTCCATATGATTATATTTAATTTTAAAGTTTGTGCGCCCGGCAGGATTCGAACCTGCGGCCTACAGCTTAGAAGGCTGTTGCTCTATCCAGCTGAGCTACGAGCGCATAAGTTATAAAAAATCCCGATTACTCGGGACATTTTTAATATAGCAAAAAAAAGGTAGAAAGTCAACTCAATTTTGATTACTTCAAGCCTCTTTGCCGGACAGCTTCATATAATATAATAGCGGCGCTAACCGAGGCATTTAAAGAATCAATCTTCCCGGCCATGGGAATTTTTACCAGAGCGTCTGCCGCCTTGAGCCATTTCTGGCTTAAACCTTCATGCTCCGCTCCGATAGCCAGCGCCATAGAAATTTTATAGTTAATTTCAGTGTAACTCCTTTTAGCTTCCGGGGAAGCGGCCACTACCTTAATTTTATTTTTTTTAAGCCAGTTCAAGGCCTCTGGGCTATCAACCGTTACCGTGGGCAAAGTAAAAACCGCTCCCCGGCTAGCCCTAATAACATTAGGATTATAAATATCAGTCTGTTGGTCTGCGACAATCACCGCGTCCGCGCTAACGGCATTAGCAGTTCTTAAAACCGCGCCTAAATTCCCCGGCTTCTCTACTTTTTCTAAAACTACGACTAGGGGGTGATGGCCTAGCTTTATATTTGCTAAGCTAAAATATTTGGGGCGGACAAGAGCTAAAAATCCGTCTGGCCGATCGCGATAGGAAATTTTCTTAAAAACCTTATCCGTAACTTCTATTACCTTCAATTTCTTTTTTAAAAAATCTTTTCCTTTTTGGCCGGCGTACTTTAAAGAAAAAAACACTTCCTTAACTTCCATTCCGGCTTTAAGCGCCGCCGCAACTTCTTCTTTCCCTTCAACAATAATTAAATTATCCTTATCCCTATTTCTAGCCTTGCGTAGCTTTAAAACTTTTTTTATTTCACTATTTTTTAAACTAGTTATTTGGTCTCTCATTTCTTTTTTCTTTTAAAAATAAAAAATAGGAATATCCTACGGTTCCCAAAAGTATTATAGCTAATATAATTCCAAAAAGCCACATTCTTAAACTAACCGGTATAAAATACATTAGACTCATTAATACTCCGCCTAAGATAAACATCTTGCCGCCGAACCGATGAGTTTTATTCCAAACATCTTCCGAAGATAAGGTCCATGGGGTGCGGATGCCCATAAACCAATTCGGCTTAATCTTACCCATATAATTACCTAAAATAATAAATAACATTCCAACCAAAACCGGCACCCATAATTCCACCGAAATATTATAGCCTAAAGCATTTAGGCTGCTGATAAAATAAATAGCCACCATAAAAAATAATAATATGCCTTTAAAAACATGGTAAACTTTCCTGAATTGCTGGTAACGTTCTTTCTTAGGATCCATATAAGGTAGGAATAAAAATAAAAAATACATCCCGATCATAATGCCCGGAAATAGGAAAGCGGCCATGGTGCGCGACCCCCAATTATCTGGTTGGCCGGCGATATTCCAATGAATCGGTACGCGCTCGGGAAAGTTAGAATAAAAATAAAAAGAAACAACTACTGCCAATAATATTAATACTATAGGCAAAATTTCAGTTTTAATTGTGGGTTTAATTGGGTTAGTCATATAGTTATGATTTTTAATTAAACTGTTTATTATATAAATTTAGTTATTTTGTAACCGCTTTGTTAAATTAGTAAAACTAGTAAAATTAGTTAATGTTTATTTTTACTATTTTAACTAGTTTTACAAAATCTAGGATAGTACAGCAAACTATCATCTATAGATCACCTTCTTATTTCCGAAAAAATTTTACTAAAGATTTAGCCACCTCCTCAAACACGCTTAAATTTAGAGAATAAATAATTTCTTGCCTAGCGCGCTGTGAAGTTACCAAATCCGCATTTTTTAGTATATTTAGATGATGCGATAAAGAAGGTAAGGTTATTTTAAAATACTTGCCAATTTCCCCAGCTGCCATATCCTTTTTCTTTAATAATTCTAAAATCTTCCGACGAGTCGGATCTGATAAAGCTTGCATTGTTTTAGTTAAAGTCATAGGTGTGAGGCAAATCCGCAAATAAATACGAATGACGCTAATCGCGAATTCCGAGCTCTCGAGATTCGCGTCATTCGCAATTCGCGAATTAGCATTTATTCGCATTATTAGCATCACTCTTAGATATTTAGACAACTATCTAAATTATATCATACCTAATAATTTTATCAAGTGGATTAAATCATTATCTCCCGAATAACAAAAAACTCCACCCAAAAGTGCAGCTACCATACTTATTTTATTTTTATATTATTCCTAGCCATGCGCCTTCATGGTGCATGGCTATTATTTCAAATATCTCATTAATAACTTAGCCATAAGTCCGGCTAAAGGCGCTAAAAACAGAACTGAAGCGAATTTAATCATAGTAAGCCTAAGGCCAAGTATGCCGACTTCCATTGGTATCCTTAAAACTGCTATTAAAGACCAACTAGTAATCATAGCTACTAAAACCGGGATTTCAGCCCCAACTTTTGCCAACCCGGCAACTAAAGGCAAGGTAACAAACGGGCCGCCTGGTAAAAAAGCGCCGGTAGCGGTTCCAATAAATATGCCCTTTAGGCCTGACTCTGCTCCGATCCATTTTGCTATCAACTCGTGGGGGATTATTACTTGTAGCATGCCGGCTAAAAGAAAAGCAAAAACCAAAAGAGGCAATACCTGTAGAGTTAAATTCTTGGTCGCTACTAGGCCGTCAATATGCTTCCCTTTCTGAAAAGCAATATAAAGAGCAGCTAAGCTTAAAACCGCTAATATAATTGTTGAGATAGTTAATGATGAATTCTTCATACTCTATTCTATTTGTAGATTCGTGTGCTACCCAAACATAAGCCATCCCGGCTTAAACAATAACAATATTCCAATTATTAACATCAAAATTCCACCTATTAATCCAGACCAGCGAGTATAACGAGAACTTATTGCTTTCATTTGCAAAGTGGCCATTGCTAAAATAAAAATCAGTAAATCATCTAAGATGAAAATGAAAATATAAAATAGTAAATAAGAATAATACTGCCAACTAGCTAAATTAGACATGACTAAAACCTGGGTATAAACAGCCGGCAAACCCGCGCTGCAAAGAAGTTCAACTAAATTTACCGCCGAGGCTAATAAAATAATTCCAGCTAAAGCTAACCAAAATTTTTCTTTCTTTACAATATCTTTTAATTTACTAAAAAATATCTGTCTTTTTTTGCTTTCTGTTACGGGGCAACCGTCACGATTTCGCCAATATTGCCTTAGGTGATAGCTGCCGCTGCCTAAAGCGACTAAGCCGATTGTAACTCTTATCCATAAAACAAAACCTAAAAATAAAAACAGATTTAGCCAGGCTGTTAAAAATAAAAAATAAACTAGGCCAGAAGTAATAATAAAAGCCGAACCTAAAATCCACATCCTTTTTTTATTTTTCATTCCCAAAAGCAAACTAACAAGAAATAGCAATGCCCACATAGCGCAGGGATTAAATCCGTCAAGGGCAGCGATTAATACAGTTAAAGCTGGTAAAGAAATACTTTTTATCTTAACTTCTCCTAATAAGGGCAGGTTTATTTTTTCTGGATACTGAGGAATTTTTATACTATCAGCTAAGCAGCCGCAATCATGCAAGCATTCACTTTCCCCTTCTTCACAGCCATGAATACAAATATTCTTATCTACGCTTTCATTAATTATTGAGGCTACTTTATCGGGGCATTCGTTTTCAGTGTAATATTCTACTGCAGATTTAATTTTTTCACCAGTTATTTCATCGTTAAAATAACCGGATATTGCCACCTCTCCAATAATAGTTTGCGGGACCCTTGTATCCCTCAAATTCATTTCTTTCGCTAACTTAGCCTGTATTTTAGCATTTTCCCTGTCGTTCCACACTTCATAACGATAAATACTTATATTCTCATTTTCGCTTTCCAGCTTATCCAAAAACTTTTCTTCTTTAGCGCAATGCGGGCAGCCCTCGCCATAGAAAAAATAAACATTTACTTTTTCTTCAGCAAATGCAGGTTTGATAAAAAAAGATACTAAAAATATAAATATTATTACTTTTATTAATTTAGATATATAATTATTCATAACTATTTTAATTATAGTTGAAATAAATAATTCTGCCAATTATTTTTATTTAAGTTTTCTATCTTTACTGCATTTTTAATTCTATAATCTCCTATCGCGCTTCTCTCTAATTCCCTTAAATACGCGCCCCATTTTAATTTTTGGCCAATATCATAAGCAAGGGTCCGAATATAAGTACCACTTGAACATCTAATCCTAATTTTCAAAACTGGCCATTTGTATTTTATTAATTTAATATCATATATTTCTATATCAGTCGTTGGTCTAGCGATTTTTCTGCCTAACCTGGCTAATTCATACATTTTCTTCCCGCCAATCTTAGTTGCGCTATAGGCCGGTACCATCTGCCTCTGCTTTCCTCTAAAACTTTTTAGAGCGCCTTTCACGAAACTAAGTTTCGGGTACCCGAAACTTAGTTTCCTCTCTACTATTCTTCCAGTTCTATCACAGGTATCTGAAATCGCTCCCAGATAAATTTCAGCTACATATTCCTTGTCCATATTAACAAACTGTCTAATCTCTTTGGTCGCTTCTCTGCCAATAGCGCAAATTAAAACACCGCTAGCAAAAGGATCTAAAGTGCCGGCATGCCCAATCTTTTTTATATCAGTTATTTTTCTTAATCTATTTATTATATCATGCGAAGTTGGTCCGCTAGGCTTATTGATAATTATAAAACCACATTTTTTATTTTCCTCTTTAATTGTATGCGCCTTTAAATATTTCTTAACTAATTTAATATCTTTCTTATCCTTTTCCCGATCCATATATTCTTTCCATTCTAAAAGATAATTTAATTTAACAAATGGCAAGCCATCTATTATTTCGGCATTATCAATCATTTCCTCAACTTTATTGGATAAATTTAACCAATCTTTGAATATCTCAATACCGTCTAGTTTGATGCAAATTGGTTGCTTTTTTATTCGCTTGGGATATTTTTTTATAAGATTGGGCCACAAATCTTTTTTCACAATTATATCTATATCGTGATTACTTCTAATATTTCTAATGGCCAAAGGAGTACTGCCAAAAAGAGCGTACCTTCCCTTCGGCAAATTCAAAGCTTTTAATTCTTCTAAATATTTAAGCATGTGCCCCCACCAGGAATCGAACCTAGATTACAAGATCCGGAATCTTACGTTTTATCCATTAAACTATGGGGGCAAAATTTATTTCTGAACTCTATTTTTTATATTAAAATACTTGAAAACTACTTTTTCAAGTATTTTAGATTAATCCCTAATCATCTAAAATTTCAATATTTATTCTAAAAATCCATCTATTTTTAGGATAAACAATGAAATTAAAATATTATTTAAAAGAAGCCGATAAATTTTTACTTGCAGTGAATTCATCCCAGCACCAGCATGCTCAATTTTCTTTATACCAGTAATTCACCTTAATTCATTAATTATATCATAAGAAGTTGGACCGCTCAGTTTATTAATATAAATAGAGCCTGAATTATTTTGAATTATAATATGCGGTGGGAGGAGGATTTGAACCCCCGAGCCGGTTTAACCCTGCTTCCGCATTTCGAGTGCGGCGCCTTCAGCCACTCAGCCATCCCACCTATTATTAAGTCGCATTTTATCCCGTCAGCTGACGAGACAGCCACTCTAGCCCCTCTCCTTATTTTTATTATTTGAACCCAAATCTTCTAAAGTTTTCTTTACAATCGCTTTAGCTCTATCGGAAAAATCAGCTTCTAAAATCCACTTTAAAAAATCAGGATCCTTTTTTGCAACTGCCGCTAATGACATATCTTTGTATTTGGAAAATGAAAAATAAGCTTCTCCTTCTCTCCAATAAAATTTATGGGTAGAGTAAATATCACTATCATCGCTAAAATTTTTATGTATTTCGTTTAAAAAATTCCAGTCTCGGCATTCATTATATTTTTCTAATTGTTTAACCAATACTTCTGTAGCCGCATCCGCATCAGCCAAGGCGCTATAAGGTGTAACATAATTTTTACGACAATAATATTTATAAGCATTAGATAGAGTGTTGGAAACCATGCCTTGATAAATTACCTTAGTGTCAATAATACTGTTAATTTTATATACAAAATCTAAACCAACTCTAATAAATTCTCTTTTAATCATGGGTAAATCAAAATTCATAATATTAAATCCACTATAGTAGCAATCATTAAATGTTTCCCATAATTCATTTGCCTTATCCTTAAACCTTGGTTTGCCTTGAACGTCTTTGTCCTTAATGCCATGAATTTCAGTAGCCTCTGCTGATATTTCTATTTCTGGGTTAAATATCAAATCTTCTTTTTTAACTTTGCCTTCTCTCCATATTTTAATATAGGCTAGCTGAACAATCCGATCCTGACTTAAAGCTAAGCCAGTAGTCTCAATATCAAAAATTATTAATGGTTTATCAAGCTTAAGCAATTTTATTATTTTTTTGTATTTGTTTGTTATAATAAACATATTTTGATTTATTTTAATTATTTTAGCCTCTCGGAATTAAATATTCCTATCATAGCAAGCATCAACCAAAACATTACCGCTAAATCATTTTTAAAATAAGGCATGTGAATTAATTTATGTACAAAAATAATTATCATAGAAAAAATAAATTCTACGATGATAGGATTGGTAAGCTATTCAGCGGCTTTGCCATAAAGTTTCTCTTCTAGCTCCTCAATTTTTTTCTTCAACTCTACCATTTTCAGTTCCCGGCCAATAGTTAACCTATGGAATTTTTCTAATTCATCAACTCTCTCTTGAAACTCCTTTGTCTTTTGCTTAACTTTTACTTCAAGGCTTTTAGCAAGTATTTCTAGCTCTCTGGTCCTCTCTTCAATTTTTGCTTCAAGAGTAGCTTTCGCTTCTTCAAGTTCTCTTCTGGCAGTATAAACCTCGTCTGCCGCCTTATTAAGATTTTCTGATAGATCAATTATTTCTGTGTCCAAACTTCCAGTAGAAAATAAAGTTTTCTCTTTAGTCGGTAACTCTTTAGCAAAATTTTTAATTCCTAAAAATGCTTCATATATTGAAGAAGCTAACAGCCGACTTATCATTATTGACATAACCAAGCCAAGAAAGGCAAAAGCTAGAATATTTATGTTAAGAGCGGAAATAAAATTTAAAATTATTAAGACAGTTATAACTGGTATTAAGAGAAAAAGAGTAAATTTTGTCTTAAGGTTGCTAAATCTAAATTTAGGCTCCTTAATTTTTTCACCTCTTTTTAGCAAAAGCTCTCTGCATTCTTTTAGGGTAGGAAAGATAGATTTTTCCATGAAAAATGCTACAAAAAGTACATATAAAATTAAAGAAATAAATCCGCCAATTAAAATAGTGGGGATGTTGATTATTTTTTCGCTGACTATCCATTCTGTTAAAAGAATTAAAACAACTACTATACTTATGTACCTTGATCCAGCTATCACTGGATCTATTGGCGCCTTGGATAAAGCATTAAATACTTTTATTAAAGTTTCAGAGGAAAGATTAGGTAAAAGATGCCTGCCTGTAATATTGTCATTTATAATCCGTAATCTCTTTCTTTCTTTTTTTATTCCTAATAATCTAAGAGCGCCATATTCAAAAAGCGCAAAAATAGTAGCTACGCCTACATAAAACATTGAGCTGAAAACAAATATTGTTTTTGTTCCGGTTGTCTCAAAATCTGCCTTAGTTAAAATAAGCAAAATACCAAATAAAGCACATGGTATAGTCCAGACAATAGCAGTAAGAGCTATCCTCATAGAAAAAGGAAATTTGGGGAATTTTTTAAATAGATAATCCATATTACATTCCAAGATACGATTGAAACTGTTCTATTTTCATTAATTTTATAAAAATTTTTATAATATATTTTCGTAAGAAAGGAAGCTTATCAGCTAATTTTCCCGCTCTTTCCTGTTTTGCTTTGATTTTTAAAATCTCATCAAGGCCAACCATTTTATAATTAGGATCAAGTATTTTTTTTCCTATTTCCTCTCCATTTACCATAGCTTGAGCAATACCTTCGCCTGTAGTTTTTATAAGTACACCAGCCGCATCTCCAACTAAAAAATTATTATTAAAAACGCAACCTTTATAAAGAGAATTTATAGGCGCTGCTTCTAATTTTTTAGATGCGTAATCAAAGCCGTTTTTCTTTAAAAATTTTTCTAAAATTTCTTTGGCCTTTTTAACACTAGCGCAATTAGAATTAGTGTGTATCCCCACACCAATATTGGTGTATTTTTTATGCGGAAAAATCCATATATACCCAGTCCCTAACAATTTTGGATAAAAATATATTTTTATTTGGCGACTTATTTTAGGAATTTTATAACATAGGCCAATTGAAATTTCTGATTTTAGTCCTAAAAATTTTCTAACTATTGAATTAGAGCCATCAGCCCCAACCAAGTATTTATAATAGAATTCGCCTTTGTTTGTAATAATCCTGTCCTTTTTAATTTGTTTTGCAATGGTCTCTCTTGAAATTGTGATATTTTTAACTCCTTTTATTTTTTTCAGTAAACATTGGCCAAGATCATATCTATCTACGGTTCGCAGAGGATGAATAAGCTTAATTTCATATCTTTTATCTTCAAGGTATAATATTTGCTTATCAAAACTTCTCATTCTTGATTCAGGCAAATCAAGGCTTGTCCTTAAATTAGTTAAGCCCCCGGCGCATACTTTTTGGCCAATAATTTTATTTTTTTCAATCAACAGAACAGAAAGATTTGAACCTTTAAATTGTTCAGCGCATTTTAAGCCGGCTGGACCAGCGCCGATTATAATAACATCATAGTGTTTCATTTTTTTGATATTTTAATTTTACAATACTCATCATTGCCGCTAAAACCCAAAACATCACGGCTAAATCATTTTTAAAATAAGGGACATCAACTAGTCCATGGACTATAATTACAATCATAGCACAAATTAACCCCAAAACAAGATGCTTGTTGTTATTCATGTCCGAATTTCTAATTTCTAATTTCCAATTTCTAATTAAGTATATACCGATTACAAAATACCTGCCTATTAGCCATACAAATAATAATAAACCACCGAGTCCTAATTCTGTCCAGAAGTTCAAAAATATATTATGCGGATACAAATAAATTTCTACAGGTTGCCAGCGTCCAGCTTTATATTTTTCATCAAAAATAACAATTTTTCTCCTAAAATCAGGGTCATTGTCTTTATTATAATATATTCCTTCCTGATGATATGGTCTAATTGCTTCTTGGTAATTTGCTAGCCCGGATCCAGCTATAAATCGCCCGGCTTTTAACATCGCCCAAGTCTCTCTCCATTGCTGCTTCCTTATCTCTCCGGATAAATTTTTTAAAGTTATTGTTTTAATAGCATAATCCCTAGCAGGCTGATAAACTGAAATTCCTATCCCTAAAATTAACAAAATTATAATAGTCGCCCACTTTATTTTTCTTCCTGCCAATAGTGCAAATATAATCAGCCCGGCTACCATTGCAATTAAAGCCCCCATAGATTTAGCAAAATAAATCGCCAGCATTGATAGAATAACCGTTGCAAAACCACTACCTATAACTAATAACCTATAACTAATAACTCTTTTATTTACCGAATTAATATAGTACATCATCCACCCTATTAAAACCGTAATAATTGGCCCCAAGTACAGTCCCACCGCATTAGGATATCCGAAAAACGAAGTCACCCGCCTTGTGCTTTCCTCAGCCCAAAAATCATTAAAAATCCAAGCGCCGGTAAATTTCTGGTATATCGCAATAACCGAAATAACAAATGCCGAAATCGCTAACGGCCATATTAGCGGTGCGAACGCGTTAGCGGTCGTAACGCCTTTGTTCTGTTTCCCAAATAAATTAATAATTAATACAAAAACCAAAACCGGTTCAAAAAAATAAGCTTTCCATATTCCAAAAGCGCTATCGCTAAATCCAGCCACAGCCACGGCAATAAACGAGATAATTAATAATAAAATGATTTCCAAGTCAAAAGGATATCTATTGTTAACTTCTAATTTCCCTTGCCTTGCCTGCTGTCGCAAACAATAGGACAGGCAATTTCTAATTTCTAATTTCCTCTTTATATTATTGAAAATAATCCTATAATTATCCAAAAACCATATAAAAAAGGAGATAAATATCATTGCTTCCAATATTGTCATCGGAATACCAAGAACTTTAAATCTAATCAAATAAGTGGGCAAGGCTACAATTAAAAATATCACTGCCCATCTTAAGCGCAGTTTTGCTAAAATTGTATAAAAGATAATATAAAGTAAGATTAAAATATCCATATATGCGATATGTGATTTAAAGTACCAACATGTATAAGCCTAAGCTAATTAGAACTATGCCAATAATCTTCTGTAATAACACTCCGCTTCCCAGCTCTTCTTTTAAAATTTTAGGAAATTTTGCTGATAAAAATAAAACTAATAAAAATAAAAATACATACTGCACTCCTTGTAATGAATTTATTAAAGCAACATTTCCTAAACTAATAGCCCAGTTAAGCATAATAAAAGCCAAGGCGGCCATAATTCTAATAGTTAGAAAAACAGCAAGGTTCTTCGGGGTTTTAGCTCCTTTTTGATGTTCAATAATTAACCTTCTCCAATCTGGTACGAATAAAATAAATAAAACACCTAAAAAACTCCCCATTCGCGACCAAACAAATCCACCAATAAAAGGTTGGTTTAGATAAATATACTTTATTAAAACATAATAAAGAGCAAAAAACATGGCCGCCACCACTGAATTAAGTATTAATCGTTGAGTCGGCCGGTAATGAGCATGTATTCCTCCTAAAATATTTCCAAACATATGTCTAATTTTTTCTGAAATCTCTTTAAGATAATAAAACCTGGTCTGCTTTACTGATATTAGAATACCGCCAATAATTAAAATAACAAAAGAAAGCAGTTGGCGCTCAACTAAACTCTCACCTAAAAATATATATGAAAACAAAAAACTAAAAATAGGCACTAAAGCGCCGACAATCGGCACGACTCTAGTGGCTTCGCTTTGATGCAAGGCCTTATACCAAAAGACTAATGTAGCTAAAAATAAAAAGCCAGCTAATAAATCAAGAAGGAATTCCTGGAAATTCGGCATCCAGGGAGCAAAAAACAAAAGTAGTAAATTAAAAATGCTCCAAATGCCAACATAAAAAGTATAAGTAATAGAAGAATGAATTTTTTTAGACAACAAAAACTTATCAGCTACAAAAACGCCGGCATTAATAAAATAAGCCGAAATTGAAATAATTATCCACATAATTATTTTAAAATAATCAATAACTAATAATCAAATTCCAAACAATAATTAATAACCAAATTTCAATATTCAAACAGTTTGGTTATTGATTATTGAGTATTGTTTGTTTATTGGAATTTAATTATTGGTTATTAACATTAATTAAATTACTTCTGCATATCTCCCTATACACACCTGCGCTTGGCCTGGCTGTACGCTTTAAGGTGGCCCTATCCATCTCATATAATCCAAACTTCGGCTCCCAGCCATGTGCCCATTCAAAATTATCTAACAGCGACCAATAAAAATAACCGCGCACATCTACACCTTCTTTAATGGCTTTATGGACATACTTTAAATGATTAATTATGAAATCAGCCCTTTTTATATCGTTTTTATCAGCTAAGCCATTCTCCATTATATAAATCGGTTTATTGAACTTTGCTAAATATTTTATAACGTGATAAATTCCTTCTGGATAAATCTCCCAGCCCATATCCGTTACTTCTTTATTCTTATTTTTTATAAATGGCGGATACCAGACTATTCTATCATGAAAATAATAATCAAAAGCGATAAAATCAAGCTGCTTTTTAACTTTATTCAAAAATTTATGATTCCAGAAATAATGAAATATTTTGGCTAGAATCCATTCGTTTGGGCACCACTCGCGGGCAGGTTCAAAATAGTTTACCAGCTTAGTTATACTAACTCGCGCTTGAGGATATTTATTATGAATAATTTGATAACTTTTATTATGGGCTTTAATTAAATTAGAAAAAACAAACTTGGCCCTTGTTAAATCTTTTTCATTAGGGGGAAATTTTCCAGTTATATAACCATTCAAAATATGCACCATTGGTTCGTTTAAAGTTATCCAAAAACTAACATATTCTCCTAATTCCTTAACAATTAACTCAACATAGCGCGTAAAATAATTAACTGTTTTTTTATTTACCCATCCTCCGTTTTTTGCTATCCAAATTGGATTAGTCCAGTGCCAGAGAGTTAAAACTACTTTTAAATTTCTTTTTTTTGCCGCCTGTAAAACTTTTCGGTAATGTTCTATCTCATCCATATTCCATTTTCCCTCTTTTGGTTCAATTCTAGCCCATTCAATACCAAAACGAACAGCATTATTATTAAGCCTCACCGCTAAATCAAAATCTTCTTCATACAGATGATAGAAATCACAAGCCTTCTCACAAACAAAATTATCGGGATTTAATCCTTTTAATTTTAAATTCTTAATTCTTAATTCATCATTCTCCCACTCACTCCAGTCATTCTTAATTCCACCTTCAACCTGATAAGCGCTGGTTGAGGTCCCCCAAAGAAAATTTTTAGGAAATTTTAATATTTTTTTATTATTCTTCTCCATAATGTTATTATACCATTTTTTGCGTGATTATTCTAAAAAAGGTAGAATATAAATATATAGTAATCTACTTAGTCTTTTAATTAGTGACTAAAAATATCACTGAGTTAGCTGATTAAACTTAAAGATGTTACTATTTTACTTGAATTTCGTTATAAATAATAGAGGTCTAAAAAATTAACGCAATTCAAGTATATGCTTAAAAGAAATAATAAAAGCGCAGCTAAAATATACAAAGAAAAAGAAATACTTAGTTTGTGCTTTAAATTAGGCAAAAAATGGAAAGAGATGAATTCAAAATCATTAATAATTGCCGAAAAGGAAACTTAAAAGAGTTTGGCAAATTGTACGACAACTATATTGATAAAATCTACAACTTTATTTATTATAAAACCTTCCATAAAGAAACTGCCGAAGATTTAGTAAGCCAAACATTCTTCAAGGCTTTGGAAAAAATTAATAAATATAGTCCAGAAATAGGCTCTTTTTCATCATGGCTTTACCAAATTGCTAGAAACACCGTAATTGACTACTATCGTACAAAAAAAGAAACTAACAATATTGAAGATATCTGGGATTTAAAAGATAATACAGACCTTGAGAGAGATGAAGGCGTAAAACAAAAGTTAGAAGATGTACAAAAATATCTTAGTGCCTTAAACAAAGAGCAAAGAGAAATTGTAATCATGAGAGTCTGGGATGAATTATCCTACAAAGAAATCGCCGAAATTACTGGCAAAAGTGAAGCTAGTTTAAAAATGACATTTTCCCGCACAATAAATAAACTACGCCAAGAAATGCCGTTAGAAATACTCATCTTATTACTATTAGCTCCTACGAATAACGAATATATTACGAATTTACTAATTTAAATTAAACATTTTAGCTGTATTAGTAAATTCGTAAAGAATTCGTATTAGTAGATATAAATATGTCAAAAGATCAACTAATTCAAAACATCTTAAACGATTTATATATGATTGATCCTGGATTAAAAAACCACGAAGAAAAGTTAATTAAAATAATTAATAAATTATTAGAATCACGGCCTGATACTAAGTTTGATAAAGCTTTTGCTAAACAACTACGCGCGGAGTTAATGGCAAAAGCCGAAGAGCTTAAAAGACAGCCATCCCCGGCTAAAACTCCAGTCTGGTCGTTTTTCAACATAAATTTTATGAAAAAATACACTTATGCATTAGGCGGATTAGCAGTCATCGTTCTGCTAATCGTCTCAAGCTTTTACTTTCTAAATAAAGAGTCAAAAATTAAGCTAGCCTTAGACAAAACAGAAATTAACACTTTGGGAAATAACGCCTTCGGTTCTTTAGTAACATCTGAAGAACAGCTTGGTCGGAGCCAATCGGGCGGAGGGGGAGAAACCCTAGGGATGGGTGGAGGAGGTGGTTTTGTTGCTCCATCTACTGCTGAAAGCAAGTCCCTTATGCCGGCGCCAGATATGGTTAACTATAATTATGCCTATAAAGGAGATGATTTTACAATTAATGAGGATCAAATGGCAGTATACAAAAGAACAAAAGATAAAAGCGCTAGCAAGCAGATGGCAGACCTTATTTCCGGAGTCAATACTGGCTTAATTGATTTAAATAAATTTAATAACACCACTATCAGCAACCTAAATATAATCGAAGACAGAGATTATGGTTATTCAATTTATTTTGACTTTACTTATAATAATGTAACTCTAAACGCTAGCTGGGAAAAATGGCCTAGGCCGGAAACTAGATGCCAAAGCCAAGACCCGGAAGAAAATCAAAAGTGTTACGAAGACATCCGTTTGAAAATATCAGATATGCTTACTAATGAAGAGTTAATATTGATCACTGACAATTTCATCAAAGAATATGAAATAAATATGGGAAACTATGGCCCAGCCCAAATCCAGGATGAGTGGCGCCAACAATATGAAATATCTAATGACAAAGATCGAGCTTATATCCCAGATATAGTCCAGGTAACTTATCCTTTAATAATTAATAATCAGTCTGTTAAAGACGAAAGCGGGAATCCTTATGGTATAACTGTCGATGTTAGTGTTAGATACAAAAAAGCCTATGGCCTAAGAGGAATAACACCGCAGACCTTTGCCAGCTCTAATTATGGCATTGAAAACGACAGCCAAAAAATAATTAATTTAGCTTTAAACGGAGGTGTATATCAAACTTGGACTAATCCCGACGCCTCTAAAACTATTGATGTTGAATTAGGCACTCCTGTTTTAGGCCTTGTTATCCGTTGGAAATATGACCAAATTGCGGGTCAAAGCACAGAACTATTTGTCCCGGCTTATATTTTTCCAGTCCTTAATGAACCCGAAGGCTACTTCTATAGAAAAAATATTATAGTGCCATTGCCTTTGGAAATTATAGAAGAAATTGAAAATAGAAATAAAGATATTATTGGTACCCCTCGTCCTGAACCAATGCCAGTGATTTTAGAGAAAAGTGTTAGTAGTGAAAACCAAGAAGCTAATATAGAAAAAGATAAATAAAATAAATCTGTAGAAAGGGGTAAAAATAAATTTTGCCCTTTTTCATTTGTCTCAATTATACAAAAATGCTAATGTATTTATTAGATAAATACACGGCATCCAGAAACTTAAAGACACTGGGTGCTCAATTAAAAACATGTCCAATAAAAAAACTTACATTATCTCGCTAGGTGGCTCCCTAATTGTACCCTCTTCCGGAATTGACTGGAAATTCTTAAAAAAGTTCAGAGAGCTAATTGTCAAAGAAATTGGAAAAGGTAAAAGGTTCGTTATTATTACTGGCGGCGGTTATACCTGTCGTCATTACCAGCAAGCCGCCAATAAAGTAGTTAATTTAACCAAAGACGACCGAGACTGGTTGGGAATACACACAACTCGTCTGAATGCTCATCTAATAAAAACTATTTTTAGAAAATACGCCCATCCCCGCATTAATAAGAATCCTAACACAAAAGAAGATTTAAAAAAGCATTTTCGTAAAGGCGAAGGCTTGATGGTGGCAGCTGGCTGGCGCCCGGGATGGTCGACTGACTTTGTCGCTACTATTCTGGCCCAAAGATTAAATGCTAAAACCATAATAAATCTATCTAATATAGATTATGTTTATAATAAAGATCCTAAAAAACATAAAGATGCTAAAAAAATTAAAGAAATAAATTGGGTAGACTTTAGAAAAATTGTAGGGAGCAAATGGGATCCGGGATTAAACATGCCTTTTGATCCAATTGCTTCAAAAAAATGCCAAGAGCAAGGATTAAAAGTTATAATAATAAATGGCAAAAAGTTAAATAATCTTAAGAATTGTTTAGCTGAAAAAAAATTCAATGGGACACTAATAGAATAATTTATACTTACATATAAAGAAGGCGACCAAGCGTTTGGTCGCCTTCTTTATATGTAAACTTTCTGCCTCTTGACAAATTATTTATCTATGTTAAGATAAATATGTAATTTCTTACTTTTCTTACAATTAATATTAAAATTTATGTTAACGAAAAAAGGAATCTGCCAAAAAAAGAAAAAATTTTTCGGCATCATAACTATAACTAATAAGGGCCAAATCGCTATCCCGACTGAACTTCAACGTGAACTTGATATAAAAAAAGGAGACAAATTAATTATTATAAAAAGGAGGGACAATAAAGGTCTTAATTTATTAAAATCTAATACTTTTGAAAATTTTATTGAAAAGTTATCAAAAGACTAATTTTATGTCTGACGAAGTAAAATATGTGGCTAACTGGGATGATGAAGCTACTCAGTGTAAAAATTGTAATAGTTTTCAAACTAAAGAGGAAAAAAATGCCTGCGTCCCGAATGACAAAACCTTTGAAGAAGCTTTAACTGAATACGGGGAAGTTTCCCCTGTTGGCCACTGCAATTTCTTTGAAGCAAGGTAATATAGTAAAACAATTAGCCTCATTCATGGAGATTTAGATATTAGCTCTCCTATTTAATTGGTGGGCTAATTTTTTTATCTTACCAATGAGTAGATTCAAGGATTTACTGCACCACTTTGAATAAATTTGGCAGCCACTTCATTCGGCGTTAAATAATTTAATGATTTTCTAGGGCGATTATTCAGCCTTTCTTGGATCGCATAAATCTCCTCATCTGTCACTTTAGACA
>JBDRJA010000002.1:0-4780 GCA_043815345.1 Patescibacteria group bacterium
GTCTAAAGTGACAGATGAGGAGATTTATGCGATCCAAGAAAGGCTGAATAATCGCCCTAGAAAATCATTAAATTATTTAACGCCGAATGAAGTGGCTGCCAAATTTATTCAAAGTGGTGCAGTAAATCCTTGAATCTACTATTTGCCCAATTAAGAGTTCTAAAATCGTTGCGTAACCCCCGCAATAAACAAAAAACAAGGTATAATATTCCCTATTTTTTGTTTTTTATTAGATAAAATCTAGAAATCTTGATTTTTTTAAAGAATTATGCTACTCTTTATTAGTAATTATTAAAACTCCTTATCTTGGTTACGGGAAATAGTAAAAATTATAAATGTTAAAAGTATAAATAACTTTATAATTTTAAGATAACTGCCGTATCTCGGTTAAGGGTAAAACTATGCTAGACAAAACAAATAAACAAAAAATCATAAGTAAATTTAGGATTCATAAAGATGATACGGGCTCTCCGCAAGTACAGATCGCCATATTATCAGAAGAAATAAAGCAGCTAACCGGGCATCTTAAACAACATAAACATGACCATTCTTCACGCCGCGGCCTTCTTAAAAAAGTTAATGAAAGAAGAAAATTATTAAAATATTTGCAGAAGGAGGATGAAAAATCTTTTAAAAATTTAGCCATAAAGCTTAAATTAAAAATTGCTAAAAAAATGCAGGAAGAGGAAGATGAAAAAATGCGCCTTGAGCAGGAAGAGCTAGCTAAACAAGAAGTAATAGAAGAAGAAGAAGAAGAAGAAGAAACTAAAACAATTAAAGAATCAAAAGAAAAATAAAGAATTATGATGCGAATCTACTAATAATTGCGATGATGATTCACGGTATTAGCAATTAGTTACATTCGCGTCTCATTAGCATATTAACATTACTCACTATGATTAAACACAAAGAACAACGAGTTGGTATTCTGGTTGACGTTTCAAATATGTACCACTCGGCGAAAAATTTATATAACAAAAGAGTTGATTTTAAGGAAGTCTTGAAAGAAGCTGTGGCCGGAAGAAAACTAATAAGAGCCACTGCCTATGTTATTAAAACTGAAACTGAAGAAGAGATGCCTTTCTTCGAAGCTTTGAGCCAGCAAGGATTTGAGGTAAAAATGAAAGATTTGCAAATTTTTGCCGGGGGTGCCAAAAAAGCTGATTGGGACGTTGGTATTACGGTTGATGCTATTAAATTATCCACTAAGTTAGATGTTGTTATTTTAGTAACCGGAGATGGCGATTATCTTCCGTTAGTAAGTTATCTGCAAAATACCAAGGGCTGCTTAGTTGAAGTAATGGCTTTTCGCCAAACCGCCTCTAATAAATTAGTTGAAGAATCTGATGATTTTACTAATTTGAGTGAAAGTAAAAAATTTCTGCGTTAATAGTATTTTGGATTGTGCCCGGCCATTTAAAATGAAGATGATTTAAAAAAGCTTAGTAAAATTAGTAAAACTAGTTATGAATTAAAGGTTAACTAATTTTACTAATTTAATTAAAAACACTTGGTCAGTAAACAGATAGTGCTGTGCGGATATAATTATTCCCATAGTCCTGTAGTTTGCTGGCCAAGCAAAGCATGGTAAACGCTCTTTCTGCTAATAATATGACAAAGTATAAATTATTATTGATTTAAATATATCTTTGTTAAATTAGTTAAACTAGTAATTAGTAAAAAATTTAACCAGTTTAACTAATTTTACTAATTTAACTTTGTTTCATAATATGATTAATTATTAGCATATCGTTTTCCTAAGCAAATTCTATGAACAAAGAACAAGTATTCTCAACCGAGTGGCTTGGCCGGACACTCACTATTAAAACTGGCAAACTTGCCCAACAAGCTAATTCCGCTGTAACCGTGCAATACGGAGATACGGTTGTGTTAGCTACGGTCGTAGAATCTAAAAACGAAAGGGAGGGGATTGATTATTTTCCATTAATGGTTGACCTTGAGGAACGGCTTTACGCCGCCGGCATTATTAAAGGCTCTCGCTGGGTAAAGCGAGAAGGTCGGCCTACAGACGAATCAGTTTTAACCGGCCGTATGATTGACCGTTCAATAAGGCCTCTTTTTGACGACAGTTCAAGAAAAGATGTACAGATTATTATTACGGTTCTATCGGTTGACCAAGAAAATGACCATGATATTGTATCTTTAATTGCCGCTTCAGCCGCTCTTTCAATCTCTGGCCTTGATTGGCATGGGCCGATTGGCGGCATAAAAGTCGGCCGCATAAATAAAAAGTTTATTTTTAACCCTACTTACGAAGAGCAAGAAACAAGCGATCTAGATTTAATCGTTGCTGGTACAGAAAAAAAAGTGATCATGATTGAAGCCGGAGCTCAAGAAATTAAAGAGGCAGATATGCTAAAAGCTATATTAGACGGCCAAAAAGAACTACAGCCAGCCATAAAACTAATCAAAAAAATGGCTTCTTCTATTGAGCCTTTAGCTGTAAAAGAGAAAGAAAAACTAATAAGCCCTGATGAAGAAGAGGCTCAAAAAGAAAAAGAGAAAGTTTTCGTCTTAGCTGAAAAATGGCTAAATGAAAATATAAAGCCAATCTTATTTGATAAAACTTACTATACTAAAGGGGAGAGAAAAGCAGCTGTTGGAGTAATAAAGGATAATCTTAATAAATATTTGTATGAAAACAATATAGGCAAGGACTTGCGAGAATATACTATAAAAAAATTAGTAGAAAAGATGATTGAAGCAGAAGTTACCGAAGCAATTCTAAAAGACAAGAGAAGGGTTGACGGTCGCAAGCTTGACGAAATCAGAGCCTTAACATCAGAAGCTGGAATCTTGCCGCGTAATCATGGCTCAAGCCTTTTTTCCCGAGGCGAAACACAAATCATGTCAACTATTACTCTTGGCTCAGCAGGATTAGAACAAACATTAGAGGGCATAGAAGGGGTAAGTAAAAAAAGGTTTATGCACCATTATTATTTTCCTCCTTACAGCGTGGCTGAAGCCAAGCCAATGAGAGGGGTAGGGAGGCGAGACATTGGACATGGCGCATTAGCTGAAAAAGCTCTAACTCCGGTTATCCCGGATAAAGAAGGTTTTCCTTACACGATAAGGGTTGTATCAGAAACTTTAAGTTCTAATGGTTCCTCGTCTATGGGCTCAACCTGCGCTTCTTCGCTAGCCTTAATGGACGCGGGAGTGCCGATTAAAAAAGCAGTGGCCGGCATAGCTATCGGGCTGGCTTCTAATAAAGACATGAGCAAATGGGAAATTTTAACTGATATCCAAGACCTGGAAGACGGCCAAGGCGGCATGGATTTTAAAATTACCGGCACTAAAGACGGTATAACTGCTATTCAGCTTGATACTAAAACCAATGGTTTAACAAATGAAATTATTACCAAGACTCTAGAGCAGGGAAGAACCGCTTTAAATGAAATCTTAAAAGTAATGGCTAAAGCTATTTCGGAGCCAAGGCCTGATCTATCTAAATACGCGCCTCGCATCGTTAGCTTTAAAATTAATCCGGAAAAAATTAGAGAGGTTATCGGTCCGGGAGGTAAAATTATTAACGAAATCATAGATAAACATGACGTCTCTATAGACATTGAAGATGATGGTCTGGTTATGGTCTGCGGCACTGATCCCGAAGGAAGCGCTAAAGCAGTTGAATGGATAAAAAATATTGTCAGAGAATTTGAAGTTGGGGAAGTGTTTACCGGCAAGGTTGTTCGCTTGATGGATTTTGGAGTTTTTGTAGAATTAACTCCTGGCCACGACGGCATGGTCCATGTCAGTGAACTAGCCCCCTACCGCGTAAGCCGGCCAGAAGACTTTGTCAGCGAGGGAGATGAGGTTACGGTTAAAATAAAAGAGATTGACGAAAAGGACAGAGTTAATTTAACCATGAAAGGCTTAGAAGAAAATAAAAAACTCTGGGAAAATGAAAAAGGCAAATCAGAAGGTAACTTTGGCGGCCCTAGACCTGATAATAATAACCGCAGAAACCGATTCAACAATAACCGAAATAGAAGTAGATATTAACTTATTTTACAAAAACAAGAAAACACAAAAACACCCTGATATTTTACAGGGTGTTTTTGATAAAAATATCTCCCTTAAATATGGGGTGAAAAAAGTTTAATAATTACAGCCCCGAACATATTTCTTTTTTTACCCTTGACTTACTAATAGATACTATACTACAATAGAAAATCATTAAAGCAATAAGGCAATTTATAAAGCATATATAAGGAGGGACCAAAAAATGATGGAGGGTCAAAGTAAAATTACCGCTCGGCAATTAGCCGAGCATGGAATTAATGACTGGGACGAGCTCTTTTCTAACGTCTGCTCAGGCTGTATTTTTGAAAATATTTGTAAGAGAGCAGAAGAAATAAACCGCAGAGCCCTAGACATCCTAAACAGGCTGGCTATTAAATTATCCAGCCAAGTAAGCGCTATGGAAAACCTAAGGCTGATCCTTAGAGAAACTGGGAAGGAAATTCCTTCCTAACAAATATAAATTGAGTCCGTTTAATAACCTAACGGACTTATTTTTTATTATAAAAAACACTCTAATCAAGCATGTTATAAAACTATAATTTTATAAAGATAAACACAAGAAATAAACATTTTTTTTATTTTAGATAATTGTGGTTTAATAGACAAAAATAGTTGGTGAAATAGTTAGATTTGTTTTAACATTAAAGTAAATTTAATAACAAAGTTAAAACGGTTTAACTATATGACTATTTTTTCAAAAAAAACATTGTATTTATTGCAAGAGTGCCAACGT
>JBDRJA010000003.1:0-2313 GCA_043815345.1 Patescibacteria group bacterium
TAATCGGTATATATAGCGAAAAAAAATGTTATTAAAGCTATTATAGTGTAAATTAATTGTCTTTTTAAAAAATAATAACTATCTCCATACCATTTATAAGCCATAATGTAACTTGAACTAAAAACCATACATAGGCCAACAGCCATAAGTAAAATTACTACTATAAAAAGCCATAAATCAGGAGATTTTTTTTCTATTAACATCTCATTACAACTCCATACTTAGTCGTTAGTAATAGTTAGCGTAGAGCGTACAGCGTTTAGCGTTTAGCATTTTTAGCGTAGAGCGTATAGCGTTTAGCGTATAGGATAAATCATTCTGTATAGCATACTGCCAACTTCTTTTATAAGATTTTCAATAATTTCATTTTTATTCATATAATTTAAATCAAGAGATAATAAATACTGAGTCTCTAATTCCAACAATGAAGCATAGGCTATAGATAAAAATTGTTGATATTCTGCTTTATGTTTCCTTCCATATCCTTCAGCCATATTTGAAGGTAAAGAAATTGCTGCTTTTCTCATCTGTTGAGTCAAACCATATATTTCATGTCTTGGGAAAGCTTTGGTAATTTTATATACTTCTAAGACTAATCTATAAGCCTTTTGCCAAACTATTAAATCTTTAAAACTTTTTGTTTTCAATATATATTCCCTATCAACCTGTATTAATTCAGTATATAATTAAAATGTCTGTTTAAACTCTACGCTGTACGCTAAACGCTATACGCTAATCTTACTCTACGTTCCACGCTAGAAATAGCTAATTAAACCAATAAAACCCAGAATTAACCCCGCTATCCAAAATCTAATAATAATTTTAGGTTCTTTCCAACCACAAAGCTCAAAATGGTGATGAATAGGACTCATCTTAAAAATTATTTTACCCCTTAATTTTACCGAAACAACCTGAAGTATCACTGATAAGGTTTCAATCGCAAATACCCCACCTATTATCAGTAAAAACAATTCTGTTCTGGTAAAAATTGCTACCGAAGCAAGCGCTCCGCCTAAAGCCAAAGAACCTACATCTCCTAAAAATATCCGGGCTGGATAAAAATTATAGATTAAAAAACCAAAAGAGGTAAAGGCAACTATCAGGGAAAACAAGCTCATGGGCAATATATTTTGGACATAGGCAATTAAAGCAAAACTTAGCATGGCAATAATTATTAACCCGGCTGCCAGCCCATCTAAGCCGTCGGTTAAATTTACCGCATTAACCGAACTAACCAATACTAAAACTACAAAAGGAATAAACATTCTGCCCAAATTTATACTGTTTTTGAAAAAAGGAAGCCAAATTTCTGTACCTAAATCAGTGTTTTGTTGGACACAATAGGTAACTATTATAGCAAAGATAATTTGAAGGAACAACTTCTGCCTAGTAAGAAGACCCAATGATCGTTTCTTAAGATATTTTATTAAATCATCAATTAAACCGATAAGACCAAAACCGACAGTGGCAACTAACGACCATAAAACATATTTATTGTAAGGAACAAGGAACCAAACTATTATTACTAAAGCTAGAATAACTATTACTCCTCCCATGGTGGGCGTTCCTATTTTATGTTGATGAAGATCTGGCCCTTCCTGACGAATTTTCTGTCCCATATTCTTTTTTTTTAAATATTTTATAAATAACGGCAGAGCAATAACCGGAATTATAAACGAAACTAATAAAGTTAAGGGCCAATAGGTCATTATCTCCTCCTTAGGCAGGACTATTTTTTTGATACTCTTTTTGCCAAAATTCTAAAATATCTTCCATTTTCATTTCTCGAGAACCTTTTAATAGGATAAAATCTCCGGGTTTGGTCAGACTTAATAGCTTTTTGACTAAATTCATCTTCTCATTTTTCTCAAAAGAAAAAACTCTTTCTTTTACCATCCCCTCTTCTTTGGAAGACTGAGCAACTATCTTTCCCCCCTGACCCACAGTTATTAGGGCATCAATAGACAATTTTGCTACTTCTTTTCCTATTTCCCGGTGGTAAAAGTCGGTCTTTTCTCCTAATTCCAGCATGTCTCCTAAAATAGCTATCTTTCTATTGTTTTGCGCGACTTCTGCTAAAGTTTCCAAAGCGCTTTTTACTGATAAGGGATTCGCATTATAAGAATCATTCAATATTTTAATACCATTATAAAAGTTGCTCAATTGCATATGCAGGTCTAATGGTTTAAAAGAAGATAATCCTCTTTCAATTAAATCCAATTCTATTCCCAGGGCAAAAGCGACCGCAGAAGCAGCAAGGGCATTATAAATATTATGCCTTCCCAATAAGGGAAAATATATTTCTTTGCTTTT
>JBDRJA010000004.1:0-4902 GCA_043815345.1 Patescibacteria group bacterium
GATGAGTTTAACAAGAAATTAATAGACTGGTTATTATGGTACAATACTGATAGATTTCACTGGAGCCTTAATTTAACCTCTCCTGTGGATTATTTGCTTAATAATTGTCTGGTGTCCAATATGAGGTGGACTAATACAAATAATTGAAATTTAATTAAAAATAAGTTATGCTATAAACATGATTTAATAATTTTTATATTATGGCAAATTTTATTATTTTTGGTAATAAAAAACTAAGGGGAGCAATTAAAACAAACTCAGCAAAAAACTCCGCCGTAGCCATCCTTTGCGCTACTGCAATGGTCAAAGGTAAAACTACCTTAACTGATGTGCCGGAAATTGAAGAAGTGAAAAGGATAATGGAAATATTAAATTCTATTAATATTAAAGTATCTTGGACAGGAAAAAATAAACTGGCAATAGAAAATACTAATAGAATTAATTTAAAAAATATAGACAAAAAGGCAGTCGGCCTTACCCGCTCCTCTTTTCTGCTAATTGGGGCGCTATCCAATCAGCTAAATAAATTCTTTTTGTATAAACCTGGCGGCTGTAAACTAGGCATAAGAACTCTAGCTCCACATATCTTAGGCTTAAACCATTTAGGAATAAAGATAACTGAAACTAAAAAAAATATTATTATTGATGCAAATAGGAAGAAATCAAATGAGTTTGTAATGTATGAAATGAGTGATACTGGCACAGAGAATATTATTATGGCTGCCTGCACGATTCAGGGAAAAACAGTAGTCAAGCTAGCCGGTTCTAATTATATGGTGCAGGATTTATGTTATTTTTTAGAAAAAGCAGGGGCGAAAATCAAAGGTATCGGTACGACGAGGCTAGAAATCTCCGGAGTTAAAAATCTTAAACCTGTAAAAAACTATCCGATTATTCCTGATCCGATTGAATCAATGGCATTTATATCAGTTGCTATCACTACTAAATCTAGGCTGATTATAGAAAACTGTCCAATTGATTTTTTAAATTTAGAATTAGAAAAACTGCGGGTAATGGGGCAAAATTTTAAAATAATAAATAAATATAAATCAAAGAATAAAAAATTTGATTTAGTTGACATAGAAATTATTCCGTCTAATTTAACAGCTTTGCCAGATAAAATCCACGCTCAACCTTATCCTGGATTAAATATTGATAATCTCCCTTTTTTTGTTCCTATTTTAACACAATCCAAAGGATTAAGCTTGGTTCATGACTGGACTTGGGAAAATAGGGCAATTTATTATACGGAAATTAATAAATTAGGAGCTAGTATAATACTCCTTGATCCACATAGGGTAACAATTACCGGGCCAACAAAACTAAAAGCAGCTGAAATAATTTGCCCTCCCGCTCTAAGGCCTTCTATAAATCTTTTAATTTGCATGTTAGCTGCCCGAGGAAAATCAATTTTAAGGAATTCATATTCAATCGACAGAGGCTATGAAGATATTGTTGTCCGCCTACAAAACATAGGAGCCGATATTAAGCGAATTGATAATTAATAATTATTTAGCAATTATTTATTCTAATTTTAGCTTTAATAATTGATAAATATTGAAGTACCTTAACGATAAATTAATGTTTATTCATAGCTACTAATATATGACCCTAAAGTTTCGCCGTATACTTTTTTTTATATTTTTTACTGCCTTTATTGTTATAACTTCTCTAACAACCCTGTACGCCATTGGTTATAAAATTAATTTAACTTGGCCTATTAAATTTAACCAAGCATTCCAGAAAACCGGAATGTTTATTTTTAATACCGAACCAAATGGAGCTAAAATCTATTTAAATGATAAACCTAGACAATTAATCTTTAAAAAACTAATCTCAGAAGAAAAAAGTTATATAACGACCGCCGCTAAAATAAAAAATTTACTGCCAGGAGAATACGAAGTGAGGCTAGAGTTGGATGGTTTCTGGCCTTGGCAAAAAAAATTAACTATCTATCCCGGACAATCTACTTTTGCTGAAGATATTAACCTTTTTAAAAAAAGCCTACCTCTACAAATTGATGATTTCCCGATACAAGATATCGTTTTTTCTCCAAACAAAAAATATATCTATATTCCAAGCAAATTATTACTTATTAATTTAGATAATAGCGAGCACATTTCTTTCCCTTTTAATTCTCAAGAAAAAAACAGTAGCAATAAATCTACCTGGTCGCCAGATAGCAATAAAATAATTGCTGACAATAAAGTAATTAATATAAATAATATTAACAATGAAATTAATTTAAATAATCTAACTAGTTCAAAAATTGAAAATATTAAATGGGCTAATAATAGTTCTAAATTATACTACCAACATGATAATTCAATTAGTTACTTTGAAATAAATACTAAAATTAGTAATATATTAGTTGAGGGCGAAAATTACTTAGACTATTTGATAAAAGATAGCTATATTTTTTTTGTTTCCTATTTGAATAGAGCAACTAAATTAAAAACTAATTTAATTAATAATAATGAATTAATTAGGGAATTAGAAATACCTTATAGTTCTCGATATAAATTATTAAATATTAATCATAAATATCTAAATCTTTATGATCCTAAACACCAAATCCTTTATCTAATTAGTCCTCTTTCGTCCATTAATCCATTAGTGGATGTTATTAATAATGTTAAATCTATGCAGTGGATTAATGATAATAAACTTCTTTACTCTAATGATTTTGAAATCTGGTTATATGATTTAAATAATCATAAAAAAACAATCCTTACCCGTATAAGCGAGCCGATTACCGGTATAATTTGGCACCCTAGTAATAATTATGTAATTTATTCAACTGATAAATCAATAAACATAATTGAATTGGATGAAAGAGAAAAAAGAAATATTACAGAACTAATTTGCCTTGATAAAATTTCTTCTTTAAACTTATCCCAAAAGGGTGATATTCTCTACTTTATGGCTAAAATCGGCAATCAGGAAGGATTATATAAATTAGCAATTCAGTAGAATACATTTTTACAAAAAATAAAAAACCTCTCGTATTTAAATAACGAGGGGTTTTAAAATAATGCAATTGTTTGTGCTATTACCGTTTTCTTATTTTATGTAACATTATAGTTTTAATTCTTTTTTCATCTCCTTATTATCTTTCGCATATTTTAAAACAGCTTTTAAATAATTTATTGGATCCCCGGTGGTAAGCCATTCTCCGCCTTCCACCACCTTAGCATAAAATTCTCCTCCTTGCCTGATATATTCCGTTATAGCATCAACTATCCATAGTTCATTATTTTTACCTAATGGTAAATTTTTTAGAATATCAATCATATTTTGATCAAGTATCATGCGGCCAAAATCTGCTAAATTAGATGGTGCTTCCTCCACGGAAGGCTTTTCAACAATCTTCTCTATTTGCATAGTCCCCTTTTTTAATTTGACAATCCCATAACGATATACTTGGTCTTGAGGAACCTCCTGTACCCCAATCATTAGATGACCATTTTTTTCATATTTATCAACCATTTGTTTGGTAAATGATACTTTTGATTTTACTAAATCATCTCCCCAGACGAAGACAAAGGGTTCGTTTTTTATCAAATGTGCAGCTGTTAAAACCGGAGTGCCATTTCCATATGGCCCAATCTGCTTAAGATAGATAAAATTTGCTAGACCGGAAACCCCCTTAACCGTATTTAATAATTCTATTTTTCCAGTTTTTTCTATTTCAGATTCTAGCTCAAGATTTCGGCTAAAATAATCTTTAAATATTGTTTTCTCATGCTTGGTAACCATTATGATATCTTCAACCCCAGCCTCAACTAATTCTTCAACTACTAATTGAATAATTGGCTTATCAATAATCGGTAACATCTCTTTCGGGAATGCCTTGACTGCCGGGAGAAATCTTGTTCCTAGCCCAGCCACAGCCACCACGGCTTTTTTTATTTTTTTTCTCATACATTTATATTCTTAAATCTTAATTCTTAAATCTAAAATTATTTTATTCCCCATTTAAGTAAATACTTTAACCAGGAAGCAATATGATATCGGGCCGTTTTATTCCATAAAAACTTATACCACGGATCTTCCGCACTCTGCCTAAGATGGTTATGAATTATTTGCGCTTCAGGATAATACAATATTTTCCAGTTTTTTTTCCAAAATCTTTGGCAAAAATCAGTATCTTCAAAATACATGAAATATCTTTCATCGAATAATCCGACTTCTTTTAAGGCCTCGGCTCGGGAAAATAGAAACGACCCCAAAAGCCAATCTACTTCTTTTACTGACCGGTGATCAAAGTCTTCCATTAAATATTTTGCTACATTTTTTTTAGCGAATTTAAATCTTCCCAGAGGGGTTCTCCGATATATTGGCGTTAAAAGGCTTGGCCAGCGAAAGCAAGAATCCTGCACTGTTTTATCCGGATAAAACTGCTTTGGACCGACAATTCCCACTTCCTTATTTTCCTCCATAAAATCGTAAAGCTTTATAAAGGTATCTTTAAAGCAAATAGTGTCAGGATTCATATTTACTATATATTTTGCTAGTGTCTTTTTAATGCCAACATTATTACCCGCGCCCATGCCTAAATTTTTTTTATTTTCAATATACTTAATTTTCGGATATTGCCAAGCTAAAATCTCCCCAATTCCGTCCTCGGAATTGTTGTCTACTACGATAATTTCGTATTTCAGGCTACCAAAATCAGCTTCTTTGATTGATTTAATACAATTTAAAGCAAACCCCTTGCTTTTGTAATTTAATATTATGATACTTATATCCATGTAATAAATTAAGACCGTAGAAGAATACCTTATCCCTAAGGCATAAATCACATTAATAATTGAACATTTTAAAGTTATCCTCATTACAAACAGAGGTTTTTGTGCTAAAATTAAAGTATACTTACTAATATTTAACCACAAAAATCTA
>JBDRJA010000005.1:0-2825 GCA_043815345.1 Patescibacteria group bacterium
CCTGATGAGTTTAACAAGAAATTAATAGACTGGTTATTATGGTACAATACTGATAGATTTCACTGGAGCCTTAATTTAACCTCTCCTGTGGATTATTTGCTTAATAATTGTCTGGTGTCCAATATGAGGTGGACTAATACAGATTCTTGACTAATTAATGATATTCAAGCTATACTAAAAACAGCTAATTAATTTAAGAATTAAGATTTTAGATTTAAGATTTAGGCTTATTTTAAAATATTTTGATAAACGTAAATCGAAAATCTACAATCTGCAATTAAGAAATGTCTGTACCAAAAAAGAGAAGAACAAAAAGTTCGGTGGGAAAAAGAAGGTCTCACCATAGCCTAAAAAAAATTACCTTAAATAAATGTTCAAAATGCGGCAAGGCTTTATTACCGCACAGGGCTTGTTCTTTTTGTGGAACATATAAAGGAAAACAAATTTTTAAAATTAAAACTATAAAAGCCAAAAAGGAGAAATAATATATTAACTAATAACTTTTAACTGAAGATGAGTTCAAGAAAGTTAAGCTCTGTAAAAGTTAATAGCTATTTCAAATTATGTCAAATAGACATTTAGCTCGTACTATAACAATGCAATCTTTGTTTATGTGGGATTTTAATGGTCTGAAAGATAAAGATATTGATAAAATATTAGAAGGCAACTTCAATAATTTCGCCCCGAATTTTAATGACAAGGGCTTTACTAAGAAGATATTTAAAGGGGTGGTTGAGAATATAAAGAAGATAGATAGCTATATTATTAAATATGCCACCGAATGGCCTTTAGATCAGATTACTACAGTGGATAGAAATATTTTACGACTGGGAGTTTATGAATTAATAATAGCCGATGATATTCCACCTAAAGTAGCAATTAACGAAGCTATTGAGATTGCTAAAACTTTTGGAGGTGAATCATCGGGTAAGTTTGTTAATGGCGTATTAGGGGCAATTTATAAAGATATTTTAGAAAAATGATAAAAATTTTAAAAGTTGTTTTATTGTTTCATTGTTCGATTTTTATGAAAAAGAATCGAATAATTGAACAATAGAACAATCAATTTTTATGAAGGATTTTTCCAATCTAGAGAAAGAGATAGGAATAAAATTTAAAAATAAGGATTTACTTACACAGGCAGTTGTTCATAGATCATATTTAAATGAGCATCCTAATTTTCATCTTTATCACAATGAAAGGCTGGAGTTTTTGGGAGACGCAGTATTAGAAATAATTGTTACCGAACATCTATTTCGCCATTTTCCCGATACACCAGAAGGTGAATTAACTAATTGGCGCGCCAGTTTAGTTAATTCAAAAATGTTGGCAGTTGTGGCTAACGAAATAAATCTTGAGGAATATCTATATTTATCAAAAGGTGAATCAAAAGATAATAATTCAAAAGCGCGCCAGTATATTTTAGCTAATGCAGTAGAGGCTCTTATTGGTTCTATATACTTAGATCAAGGTCTTAGACCAGTTAAGAAGTTTATTAAAGTGTATATGATCGCGAAATTAGATCATATTCTAAAGAATAAATTGTACCTTGATCCTAAATCAAAATTTCAGGAAAAGTCCCAAGAAGTCCATAGCATAACACCATATTATAAAATATTAAAAGAGTCAGGCCCTGATCATGATAAAATTTTTGAAGTTGGCTTATATTTAGAAGAAGAATTGGTTTCTCACGGCAAGGGATCCTCTAAACAAGAAGCACAGATAAAAGCAGCAGAGAACGGGTTAAAAAAGAAGAAATGGTAAAGTGATTTAGGATTATTGGTTGCGGACTTAGAATTAATTATTTGAAATTAATTACAACTAATGAAGAATTTTTAATTGTTTAATTTGATTGAGTGATTGATATATGATTGAAAAGAATACAAAGATTATTTTTAAGAATGGCGAGCAGATTAAGAGTGAAGAATTTATTGGAGGTATACCATTATCAAAAGGTGAAGTTGTTCAAATTCATAAAGAAAATTCTGAAAAAATTATTGATTATAAAGTAGTAGATAAAGTAATTGATTATTTTTTAAATAAAAAAGGAAATCAAATTATGAATATTACGTATACATTAAAAAAGAAATAAAAAAATATTTATATTTTTCACATAAAAAAAGATTGATGTACAGACATCAATCTTTTTTTATGTTATTATATTATTATAATTGTATATTACATGCCCCAAGCAATAACTGGAGAATTATCATCAGGATCCTCGGTCTCATAAACTAATTTAAAGACTTGACCATCGCTCCAGTATTTAAATACATATTGGTCAGTGTTAAGTGGATCAGAAGGCACCTCTGGCATATAAGTGTTAATTTCATTTTCTAAAATTGCTCTTATTTCTGACCAACCCTCTGTAGAGGGCTCGCTAGTAGATGATACTGGGTACTCTAAATTATCGTCATAATATAAATTTAGAGCAGTTTGTACTTGTCTAATATTGCCTTTTCTCTGTGCATCCCTGGCCGAGGGGATAATGTCATCTATTTGAGCGGAGGCAAAAGTCGCAATAGAGCCAATTATACTTACTGCAACCATTAGCTCTGTTAAGCTAAATCCCTTTTTATTTTTTATTGATTTTGTAAAAAATTGTTTAATTTTAGTAATTTTCATAGTTCATGTTTAAAAAATTATTTAATAATATTATGTGTACTATAATAACATAATTTTATTATTTTGTCAAGAGTTGTGGCATTGCAGCGTCAAGTTTACACTTGCTAGTTCATTTAGTCTTTCCATGGGTGTTTTTCCATCCATGCCTAATCCTCGGTGTTTTTTCTGATAATTATAGTAATGCATGAATAAATTAAGTT
>JBDRJA010000006.1:0-6209 GCA_043815345.1 Patescibacteria group bacterium
GATGCTGAAGCAGTTGTTAAGCATATTGATAAAATAAACCAGGAATATGTTAAAAAAAGAGATAAATTAGATATTAAAAAAAGGATGATCTTAATAGACTCTCCCTTTACTAGAAATTATTTAAAGAATTATCATCGCGAAACTACTGATATGCGCTTAATTGACTATAAATTATTTCCCTTTAATTCAGTAATGCAGATTTATAATAATAAAATTTCTTATATTACTCTTTCTGATACCGGTAAAATCGGAGTAATTATTGAGGATAAAAACATTTATCAGATGCATAAATCTCTGTTTGAATTTACCTGGTCAAAAGCTAAAAGTTTTGATCAATTAACGCCTCTTTCAAAAGCGCAGTAAACTTCTTTACCGTCTTTGCTAAAAAAGTATCTAGTCATCACATAGCCTTCATCATTAACTAATCTGCCTGATTCTTCTAGCATCTCTTTAAGCTGCTCTTCTTTTTTTATTTGCTTGCCATTACTTGAGGCAAATTTAAGAACAATATACTTTTCTCCTACTCCGCATTGATTATTTGGGAAATTATTATTATGTTCATTAACTAGGTCTTCTGGGGTATAATCTCGGTAATAATATTTTTCATTACTTTTTTCTCTTTTAATATTAAAAGCTGTAATGTCTGTGTCTTCATAATTGGGCATTATTTTTTTAACTACAAAACCGTATTTTTCAATATACTTTGAACTTATTATTTTTTCCGGCTCGCAATCAGCCTCAATCATTTCGGCTTCTCCAGCCTCTTTTTCTAAGCTTGCTTTAAGTAAGGCCGTGCCAATAGCAGAACCACCCATAGCCGGTCCAACGTTGAAAGAGCCAAAATAACGGTTACCATTATTTTTATCAAAACGATTAAAAGCAATTATATCTTCTCCGCCTTGCTTATTTTTCTTTTTATATAAATAAAGAACAACGTTGTCGCCGCCCTGTTTTAGCTTACTCATAAAACCCTGAAGAAGTTTTGCTCGTAATTTTGGCTTGTCTTTATAATTTTTCCCATAAATATCCAGCATCTGCATAATCTGCTGAGCAGTTTCTTTTTCTTCCGCGCTCGCTTCAATAGCGTATTTATTTACCATCCCCCTTATTGAGGAAGCGGGAATTACCGGCCGGCCATCTTCTAAATAAATTTGCTCCACGGCTTTAATTGCTTTACCTCCTTTAGTAAATTGGTCAACTGTTATTTCTTCAAAACTTACATCTTTTAAATCTTCTGGACTTAAATCTTTTTTATCTATACCTTTCCAAACACTGGCAGTAAGAATTTCATCCTGCCTGTATCTCTCTAGTTCTTCAAGTATTTCTTCTTCATTAATATCTTCACCTTGTTTAATCCTATTAGTAAAATCCGTTAAAAGAGTATTTGCTTTTTTAAGTAAACTTTCGGTAATAGCATCAATTTCTTCATCAGATATATCTTTTTCTCCCTTAAACAAACCTCTTAATTCTTTTTTATTCTTTTTAGTCAAATCAATAATCTCTTGATATTTTTGAAAAACAGATCTTGAGATATCATTCCCTATATCTTCTAATGAATCTTCATTTTTTTCTCCAGTGACAAATTGATCTAATTGTTTTTCCAAATTTTGTTGGAGTTCTAATAATTTTTCTAAAATTTTTACTATTGGTTCATATTTTGGCCTATCTTCCTTTTCAAGGCTTCTTTTCAATTTTTCTATCTCTCCTTGGGTTGCGCCTGAGTTTTTTATAGCTTCTTCGTGTTCGTTGCTTAACGTATACAAAGATTTGTATGTTTCAATCATCTCTATAATTCTATTAGAGTTGTATTTTTTATATTTTATCCTCTCTCCTTTAATCACATCCGCGGTTTTTTTGTTATGTTCTTCTTCAATTTCCTCATCCGATCTATCAAGCCATGCTTTTATTTCTTCGTCCATTTCTGATCTTCCAATTTTCTTATATATCTTATTTAATTCAACTTGCATTTCTTTTAAGTTATCTATAACTTCTTTTTGTACTTTTTCTTGCCGTTTTAAATTATTTATTAACTCATCCACTATTTCTTCTTGCTCTTCCTTGCTAGCATTACCAAGTCTTTTTTGCCCTTCAATTATTAAATCAGTTGCTTTCTCCGTAATATTATATCTTATGATCGCTCTTTCTCTCCCGCCTAAAAATTTTTCAAAAAATATATCTTCGTATATTTTGCTAATTTCCTCAGCAGCTTCATAAGCGCCTTTAATCATCCTGGCATATTCCAAATATAATTTATCAGCCGCACTTGGGTTCTTCTCCAAATTTTCGTTCACTATCAGTCTCATGCCCGTACCGTATTTATCTATTTTTTTAAGCTCTCCAAAATTAAGCTTGTAAAGAATAACCGAGGCATTAAGTTCGACAATTTCTTTAATATCCTTGTCACTGATATCCTCCCTGCTTCTTGTCAGCGCCGGCAGTTTTTCCTTAGCATAATCGGCGTCTATCCGAAAAAACATAGTAGCCAGCTCGGTATTATGCGCGCTTCGACCGCCCTTGATGAATTCTTCTATTAAAAAATCAATGCTTTTCTTAGTTCCGATTCTTCCCAGAACACCAATTGCTCTATTTTTAACGTCGATAGAATAATTATTTTCTAGGTTGCCGGCCTTAATGTCTTCGGGGAAATCATCTAGATGCTCATCAAATCCATGCTCTTCGTGCATTGTATAAAATTCGTCTTCAATCAAACGCTCTTTTATCTCTTTTTTGGTTTTAGAGAATACTCTGGCTAAATCATAGATCTCGTAGTCGTCCCAATTTTTTATTATTTTTAATAAAACTTCCTCACCCCTTTTTTGCTTGTCCGATCCTTTGGTAAATTTTATTATCTCAATAAAGTGATAGATAAAGGGTTCTAGCACGGCGTGATTATCATCTCCCCCATCAACCCATTCCGCATATTCTTCATCTTGCTCCCAGATTCTTTTATCTTCTTCTTCCAACCGACTTGTAAATGACTCAGCTAAATCTAAAATGTCATTATTAACAATTTTTAAATCTAAAATTTTTTCTAAAATTATTAATCTATTTTCCGTATTTTCTTCTTTCTTAAATTTGTCTATTAGTAGAGAAATTTCTTTCGAGCCGAATTTTTCAATACCTATCCTTTTCTGATTCTCTATTTTTACCGATAAGGTAGCTTCATCTTTTAATATTTGTTGAGATAATAATTCGTCATGTAATTTTTTAGCCTCTGGATCCATGGGCAGGCTATAGTCCCAAAAGCGTAATTTATGACCCCCTAACTCGTCTGAAGGCAACGATTTATTTTCTTCTTCAAATAACTTTTCTTTACCCTGCCAATAATATTTCTCTCCCTTAATAGGTGGCTTTTCTCTGTTCTCTTGTATAATTTTTTCCTTTATCATAATTTTATCTTATTGTCTACTTATATCTTACCTTATTTTCCTAATTTTTCAAATAAAAACAAACAGAAGGCGCCACGATACTATCGAAACGCCTTCTGTTTATCATCTTATGCGTCATGCTTTCCTGATATTTCAAACAAAAAACAAGGCCTGTATAAAACCTTACTTTATTTTATTTATTTAGCCTCTAAAGCGATAATTGGGGAAACGGCTCCATAGACATAAGATCCTTAACATCTTTTCCCGTGATAACTTTACGTTTTTGTAATATTTCAATTAACCTCTTAACTTTAACATCTTCCTTGCGCATAAGCACAACTAAATCACCGCGCAAATCTGCCATCTTATCATCAAGATAACTTTTTGTAACCATAGTTGCTTTCATACCTTTAATTTCAGCCTTTATTTCACTTAATTGCTTTTCATTCTCTCCAAAAAAGGCGCTGATTGCTTCTAGTATTTCTTTGTTAGTTGGCTCATTATTCATAATTTTGTCATAACTATTTTAGTTATATATTACCTAAATATCTTGGTCAAGCCAATCATCACTTACTAAACAAAAAATTACACACGTCCCCATCCTGAATAACATATTCCTTCCCTTCTGTTCTCATTAAACCTTTCTCTTTAGCTTCTTGTTCGCTTCCGGCTTCAATAAATTTTTCCCAATTTATAACTTCTACTCTAATAAATCCTTTTTCAAAATCAGTGTGAATTCTACCGGCCGCTTCTGGCGCTTTAGCTCCCTGGCGTACTGTCCAGGCGCGAGTTTCATCAGGACCGGTCGTTAAAAAAGTAATTAATCCAAGTAATCTATAGGCGCTTAAAATTAATTTTTCAAGGCCGCTTTTTCCTAAACCTAATTCTTTAATATACTCTTCTCTTTCCTCATCGCCTAAATTCGCAATCTCCTCCTCTTGCTTGACGTTCAGAAACAACACATGATCTACGTTTAACTCTCCCTCCTTACGAAAGGGGGAGTTGGAGGGGGGTGTTGTATTTTCACTATTCACCAAAATAATAATCGGCTTAACCGTAAGTAAATTAAAACTTTTTACTAATTTCATTTCTTCCTCGCTAAATTCCATCTCTCTTACGGCTTTTCCCTTATCTAAATGATCTTTTATTTTTTCCAGTAAATCTCTTTTCTTAATAATCTCTTTATCACCGCCCTTAGCCTCTCTACTTATCTTTTCTAATTGTTTTGTTGCGCTCTCTAAATCTGCCATCACCAATTCTAATCCAATAGTTTCCTTATCTCGTTTTGCGTCAATACTGCCGTCAACATGAACTATATCATCATTTTTAAAATCTCTTATAACTTCGCAAATAGCATCGCATTCCCGAATATGAGACAAAAATTTATTGCCTAAACCTTCGCCTTTATGCGCGCCTTTAACCAACCCGGCAATATCAACAAACTCAATAGTGGTCGGTAGGATCTTCTTTGGCTTAGAAACTTGAGCTAGCTTTATAAGCCGGTCGTCCGGAACTTTAACAACTCCCACGTTTGGATTAATAGTGCAAAACGGGTAATTACTAGCCTCGACTTTATTTTTTGTTAAGGCATTAAATAAAGTGGATTTACCTACATTTGGTAAACCAACAATACCGATTGAAAGAGACATAGATTGTTGAATAACCAATAACCAATAATCAAATTGCAAACAATAATAAAAAATTGATAAATAATTTTATTATTGATTATTTATTATTGTTTGATTATTGGAGATTGATTATTGATTATTATAACTTTTATCTAATCACATCTTAAAATTTCAAAACCATTATGTCAAATTAAAAAATAGAATAAATTCACTCTATCATGTATAATATTAATATATGCTTACTCAATACGCTTATTTAATTGGCAGCCTTATTTTAGGAGTTGCCTGGCTACCAATATTCTTAATAAGAAAAGATTTAAGAAAAGAAATGCTCTGGATGGGTCTCCTTTCTATTCCATTCGCTTTTAGCGAATTTTTATTTGTTCCGGAATATTGGAATCCTCCAGTACTTTTTGATTTAATAAATAAAATTGGCTTTGGGATTGAAGATGTCTTGTTCTGCTTTTTTGTTAGCAGCATAGCCTCGGTTATTTATGAATTTCTTACCAGAAAAAAATTGAAAAAAATTATTTGGAATAGGAAGTTACATGTTACGCCATATTTAATAACCATCTTTATTTTTGTCGGACTTGAATTTATTTTTCCAGCTAAAACAATCTACAATGCTATGCTCGCCCTTCTTGCAGCGGCTACTATAATAGGGGTAAGAAGAAAAGATTTAATCCCCCAAATTATCTTTGGTGGTGCATTCTTTGCACTTTTATATTTTCTATTATTCTTAGTCTTTAACACCTTTTTTCCGGAATTTATCACTAATTATTACACCCATAAAAATCTCTGGAATATTTATATACTAAAAGTGCCATTAGAAGAAATTGCTTTTGCCTTTAGCGCTGGTACTGCCTGGTCATCTCTTTATGAATATGTTAAAGGATATAGATTGAAATAATTATTTTTGACATTTTTAAACCTATTTAAAATAACAAAACCGCTGACTATCCAAATCAGCGGTTATTTTATTTCAGTGATATGAGATGGGACTGTCGCCAATTAAATCGCCGCAGGCGATAAAAAAACAACCCGAAGGGTTGAAGTAATCCACAATTTTGCCATAGAAAAAAGCTATGTTTTATGCTAAAATTAGAGTGTAACTAACTAATTATTAACTCTAATTTTATGGTAAAAAGAGAAAACAAAACAATTAAAATGATCACCACTAATGAAGAGGAAATATTAGAGAAATTAGTGGATG
>JBDRJA010000007.1:0-12179 GCA_043815345.1 Patescibacteria group bacterium
CCCGCGGGGAAATTATTGCTTTTAAAAGCGGGGGCGGGCGCTTTTAAAAGCCTTTAAAATAGTTTAAAACCTTTTTTTCTTGTCCGCCGAAGCCTCGGCGTAGGCGGGGAATTCAGTTCGAGCTTCGGCGTAAAATCGAAGGAAGTAGCACCGTCACAGAAAGAGTGCGAAGTTGCTCATACTGTGGCGAAAAACACAAAGTTTATCGGTAAATGCCCTATCTATTAGGAATCAAACTAAACTCCAAACAGCGAACTAATTTAAAATCAGTTCGCTGTTTTTTTTATTAAACACATCTCTTGGTCACGCCTTAAAATGTTAAGTAAATATATATCCCTCCATATGAATATGCAGTAAAGCGGCCGCAACTATAATTAAGACGGCGCCAAAATTAACTTCAAATGATACAACTTCTTTAAAAATCAATTTTCTTCAAAAGCAATAAAAAAATAACTTGTGGTTTCTGAAGGTTTTTCATTAGCAAAATCAAAAGAGTTGGCTTGTTTATAAATACTGGTTTTTAATTTTTTTTCTTTAGCAAATAAAAGGGCGGCCGTTAAACTGGCCGGTGAATCAACATTGTCGTTATCAAGCCTAATAATTTTTTCAATATTGGAGTCTAGGATTAACTGTTTTGTCATTTTATCTTTTTCATCCGCTTCGTCTTTAGTTAAATAGTGCGAAAAATCAACGGAAATTATTATTAAGCTATCTTTTCCTAAATTTTGCAAAAGCCAAGAGCTTACATCCCGGGCATCCTGAATACTGGCGTATGAACTAAAGGCGATTGGTAAAATTTCTGCTCCGGAAAAATAATGATTGATAAACGGCACGATTGCCCCGATTGAATGCTCAAGCTTAAATAATTCCTTGTTTGAAAATATATTAAAATCAGCCATAAACTGGCTGACAAGAGTTTTGTTTGCAGTAACAAATCCGTCCGGAACTTCCCATCGCGCCTGAACAGTGGCAATAGTATCCGAACCTATGTTTTGGTGATTAGGCCCTATTACTACTACATTGTTAATTTTTCGGCCGCTTGACATTTTTATTAATTCAGCCGTATAAGATGACGAAACAAGGTGATGAGGCACTATAATTCCCAAGATGTTATCCCTTGGAATAATATCTTGGGCTAAAGCTAATGACTCTGCAAAACTGGCTGGCTCATAAAATGCCTCCCTTAGATTAATTATTGGCATTTCCGAACTTTCTACGTTATTAAAAGGTAATGGGCCTACCCGGTTATATTCCTTTGGACTAAAAAGCCAAACGCTTATCAAAATGATAAGAACTAAAACGAATAGGCCTAAAAAAAGGATTGTAAATTCTTTAGACTTCATTCTGTAATGGTTATAAATTCAGCTTGTGAATAATTTATGTATTCAGGATTTAAGAAAGACTGCATAATTGTTGGCTCGGCTTTATATTCTCCCCTGTTTTTCACCCTGGCGTAATATTTAATGTAATTGCCCCCACAATAAGATGTCTTCCAATTTTTATTAATTCTATACTTTACGGTTAGGTCGTCACTATTATAAGGATACCAATAATTGCATTCATATTTCATATCTCTTACATATAATTTTGTAATCGGAATTAATCCGCTGGGAAGGACATCTGTAATTTGATAAGTGCCGCTAAGGGCTTCATTTCCGAACTCAGGATATAGGCGAACTTCTATAGTATCTGATTCTTTAAAATTGGTTGTTTTCTTGTTATTTACATAATATTCCCGTCTAATTTTTATATCAGCGTCCTTATTCGTATCCATTAAATTTATTGGCCTGGTATAACGGGTAGAAACTCCGACATCTCCGGTAATAGATGTAAATTTTAATTTATCAACATCCTCTGACTCTAACATGAACGAATGTATATTATTGCCGGTTAGTTTTACTTCTTTCGCTTGTCCGAATAATTCATAAGTCACTAGTGCCGGGCTCGGTTTGAGGTTTGGCAAGATATGCTCAATGTAATTTATTTTTTCAATATTAAATAATGTTTCACTATTTTTATTTTCTCCCCATAATACTTGATCCGATATTAAGTAATTCCAAAGGCCTTCGCGCTCTTGAGCATGAAGAGAGGCGGCTAAAACAGCCATTAAAGCAGTTACCTGAAAAGTATCATCCGGATTATCGCCGATCCGTACTATAATATGGGGCTTTTTTTCTTCAGCATATTTTTCCATAATTTCATAATATATGCTTCTGGCCCATTCATGCGCGCCAAGGTCAAAAATCGCTTGGGCTAAATATATTTTTTCTTTAGGGCTTAAATCGTCTCTTTTAAGCCACAATTCAATCCTGGGCAATACCGGCTTTCCTAGCGAAGCAAGCCCAAAAAGCGCCAGAGACACTTCTTCTTTGTTGCTTGTTTTCTCTTCAAGCTTATTAAATAAATATTGAGCCAGTGACTCTTGATCAAAATCTTGAGCGCCTAAAGCGGCAATCCTGGCTGATAATTCTAACTCTTCACTGCTGTAGGGCAGAAGCGTAATGCCGCCATTTGGCACCTGATAATCAAAGGCATTGAATTTTGGCCCTATTATTTCCTCGCCATAATATTTTTCAAGCAATTCACGGGATTGTTTGCGAGAAATCTTTTGGTCTACTCTGTCGCCCCAGGACCAACTCAAAGACTGCAAAGGCGAATATAGCTGATTTCGTCCCAGATCACTCAAGACAATAACCAGAGGCTCATTATTTTCCGGCTTTATTGTAGTTTCGGTTGTAAGCCTTTCATCTTTGGCAAACTGCGCCTCTAGCCTTGACTTAACTACATTAATAGGAAGCTTAACCGCATCTTCTCCCTTGGCTGTCTCTAATTCATAAATGATATCATGGCTGCCTGTCTTTAAGCTGGGCAAATCAAAGTAGGCGGGCTGAAAAGCCAAGGCCTTAACCGGAGAAGATTGGCTCATACCAAGGCTAGGCGCCTTTACCATAAAAGTGGCCTGGTCACTACTATTTAAGGCTGTTCCGAACGCCCTTACTCTTGCCGTTGGCTTATCTTCTAGTAAATACTCTTTGCTTATGGTAATCTCTTCAAATACTGGCAATGATACCGGTATTTTAGCTATATTAACTCCGACAAAAATATCTTGGCTAATGGCTTGGGCAGTAACTCGCCAGGAGGTAATATTATCCGGCAAAGTAAACTTGACTTTTGCTTTACCGGCTGTATCTGTGCGTACTGATTTAAATAGGGCGGCATCAGTAAAATATTCTCTTGGACCACCACCCTTCTCCTCATTATGGACATAAAACCCGCCGGCAAAATAAGTATGCTGCGGATCAATTCGTAAATTATATACCGGAATAATATCGTGATGAATCTCTATGGACTTAATAAAAACTTTTTCATTTTTATCATTTAACATCCAGTCGCCGATCCGAAGCTCGCCGGCATCTGTAAAATGATTATTGCTATAAATTTGGTGTACTGGAGTAACTTTAAGTTCATTATTTATAATTAAATACTCGGCAACAACATGGCGCCAAACCTCGGTTACTTCACCTACAACCGGTTCTCGCCTAACCGGATCAGAAAGGGTTTTGACTTTATCACCTTTCTTAATTTTTTCAATCGGTTTCCTGCTTCCGTCTGCCATAAGCACTGTAGTCCCCTCGGCAAAACAACCGCCCATTTCAGCGACATCTTTAGCGCTAACTAATGAATAATGGCTTTTCTTACTATACAAGGAGCCGGGCCCTACTCGGCTATAGATAGTTTCAATCGGATTGGCCACATCGCTCACAACTGCATAAAATGCTTCATCAATTAAATTAAGGTTTACCTCTGCCTGAGCAGGCCGGCCGTTAAGATCATTAACGCTTAAGTTTATTTCCACCTCTTCGCCCGGTTTATATAGCTCTTTATCGGTTTTAATGTTTATGTCTAATTTTCTGTCACTTTTGTCAAATATTACCGCTTGCCCATAATAGCCTGTTTCAGTAGTAATGTATGATAAGCCGTTAAAATATACTCCCACTAAATTAACATTGGGAATGTCCCTGCTTTCAAATAAAAAATTATATTTATAATCACTGGCGATAGAATATTCCTGTAAACCATTTTGTAACTGCAGGAACAAATATTTATTTTCGCCCGCCGGCATAGGTTCATCATTAAGCAAAAATTTCGCTTCTACTCCATCGCCAACAGAAAAACTGCTGTTTTCACCTAACTCAAAATGATAATAAGAATAATTCCAGCCTGAATAACGATTAAAAGAAATGCCATTATAATAATACAGATAACTATTGCTAATTTCATAACGCCCTTGCCTGTCATATATTTTTAATTTAATCCTATATGAGGTTTCCGGCTCAATATTAAAGCGATAAATATATTTCCCCTGGTCATTAGTTGTAACGGAAAAGCCATCAACTTTCTCCTCCCTGCTATCATACCTATATTGTTTGTAAGATTTTTTGTTAATGAAATCATAATAAGTCCCGGTTTCTATTTTTGTATATATGTACTTTATAGCCTCGCCTTCAATTTTTATTGCCGGAGCGATTTTTTCTCCCAATCCCTGTTGCCAGTAATTGTCCGCTATAGAATTAAGGTCAATAAATTTAGTTGTCATTTCTATTTCTCCTATGCCTTCTTCGGGGTAATTTGTTTTACTTTGGAGATAAACATCCGGACCATAAAAGCGAACATAAGCCTCGGCTGTTATGTCGGCTAACTCGCTGTCTTTTGGCCGTATAGAAAAAGAAGGATATTCCGGCCAGCAGCCATACGGATCAGTGCAATTATAATATTTTTTACTATAAGCAAGGTCAACTTCCCCCTTCTCGTTGGTAGTCACTTCCTTTTCCCCGTTAGGGTCTTTGTATATAAGCTTTAGATTTGGCACCGGAGTTCCCTCAAAAAAACTAGCACTTGCCTTAAAGTTAATCGTGTCATCGGCAAAAGCAAATTTTTTATCAGGGATTAAGCTTAATTGATACGCCGGCTTTGTATATGGTTTTATGGTTATATATTTTCGCTTAATTACATTCTCTCCAATCTTCAATTCAAGAGTATAATAATCAGGGCGTAAATTATTAAGTTTCATTTCACCAGAAAATATATTAAGATCTGACAGGCTTAAAGTTTGCTCAATTATGCGTACCGGACGATAATAATAATCAACATATCCTTCCTTAAAAAGAGTTAAGGTTATTTTCTCGTCTATTTTTTTGTTATTACGCTCTTTAAGCATGCCCCAATATTTTATTGTGTCTGTTGTCTGATAGCGGGGCCGATCTGTATATAAATATTGCCAATAATCATCAGCCTTGTTAACCCCACTCCAATTAGTATATGAAAGTGAAATCCGAGATGCCGGCAATATCAAGCTTCCTCCGTTTGAATCAATTTTAATATAATAGCGCTTTGTTTGTTTTTTATCATTGCTTTCTTCTGTCAATTCTTGAGGAGTTTTAAATTTAGCTATACCCTGATTATCTGTATTATACTTATAATCTGCGCCAATAATTTCAATTTCTGCATTACTAACCGGATTTTTTGTAGCCAAATTATTTAGCCAAATTATTGTATCTGTTTTAGTAATATTTAAATAAGCAGCCAAATCATTAACTTGCAACCAGGCTTGCCTTTTTCTTTCACTGGTATTAAATTCTATCAGATAAAATCCACTAGGAAGTTTTTCCGGAAATTCAATATATTGGGCATTATTATTCGTTTTAATTGTTTGTGAAAAGTTGCTAACATACTTTAAGGCAGAAGTGTCCTCTAAAAAATCTTCTTTTGAATATGACCACCAAGGCAAATCATCTCTTTCCTGCAAAGATTTTAAATAATTTTGCCAACCTGAGAACATATAGACTGATACATCCACGTTTGAAATATTTCGGGCTGATACTTGGATAAGAGGGATTTCGCTTGCGCTTACTTCGTAAAAATACTGGTAGACATTAAACCATTTATTGCTTGAATACATAGTATTAATCTGCTTGGTTTCAAAAACAAATGAATGATCTTCTTTTAATATTTCATCAGAGGCCAGAAGGGGTAAACCACTTTTAATTTTTACTGTATATAAAGTCTTTTCATGCAAATTATTATTTGGGACAAACACCATTGTCCGCCCGTGTTTTTCAAATTTTCCATCAACTTTTGGCGAGATTTCAAAAAATTTTTCAAAGTCAGAAAAATTATCATGGCTAAAAGTAATTTCAATTCCGGTATTTAACGGAACATTTACGCCGGTATCACGAGGAATGCTATGCAAAACCTTAAAGCTGTCCTTTACCTGATAGGCCCATGAATAATCACGTTCTTGCTGATTTCCATCTTCATCAACAAATGAAGTGGCTAAGGCAATTTTTACTACCGTATTTGCTTCAATTGGCTTTTCTGGTTTTATCTGCCATTCAGTATTAGAGATTTCCTTAATGTCATAATCTAAATCTGGTTCAACTTTTAAATTTTCTTTTATTAGTTTTGTATCAACCGGCTCTTTGCTCTTTAATACATATATTGCGTCAGCGCCAACTCCAAGGCTGTCCTTGGACATTGGTTGAAACTCAAAATTATCATCAGCGTTAGCGCGGCTGACTATTAATTTAGAAAAACCTGTGAAAAGGTCAACGCTTATTTTACCCGGAGCTTTATCATCATAAATCTTTAACCAATAAAAAGCAGATGTAATAGATACAGCCACAAAAAAAATCAATATTACAGCCGTTATTTTTTTCCTCTTAAGTGTTAGCCAGAAACTCTTTAATAGATTTTGTTTTTCCTCATTCTTAAAATTATCTTTGTTATCATTGTTGTTTTCCATATATTTTATGCAAGTTAGGCGTAAACGTACATTTATATCGCTGTATGTTTTGCCAAATTGCATTAAAGATTTCAATATTGAGCTAACGCAGTCCCGCCCCTCCCCAGTTTCTATGAATATATATTTAAGATAATTAAATCAAACTGAATTTTTTACGGTTGCGAACTTGATTATTCTTGGAAACTGGGGAGTGGCGGTGGTGAATAGCAAATAATTATCTCTACTAATATTAGCTTCAATAATTGATAAATATTGAAATTCCTTTACGATAAATTATATACTAATATTCTACCATTTTTTCTAAGAAAAATCGATTCCCGTTGTAGATTTAAGAAAAACAACCAACCAGCCCCAGTCTTTCCTTCTGATAGGCACTAGTTTTTTCTTGTAGCATCACCAATAAAGCGCGACCAAACTCCATAACTGCCAAACATTAAAGTGGAAATTAATATAAAAACCACTCCTTTATTTTGTCTCTGTTCTATTTCCATATATATAATTTTTATACAGGACTATCGCCGAATACCGAATTAAGCGACAGTCCCTAAACTAGCTTAATATCAATAGCGCCTTCTCCCCCCTGCCAGGCGCCGGCATTCTTGTATGGCAAATCCAATTTATCAAGATAGCTCGCTACTGCCGGCCTAAGAACGCTTAAATTATCAACTGAATGGCTTCCGCTTCCGGTAATAATCCTAACTTTTTTATAGCCGCGACGTTGCGCCTCTTGAATAAAACTATCAACTTTAACTTCGGCATCTATTTTATAATCCCCATGCAAATCAAGCGTGCTATCAGGTTCAATCATATCCAAAGCGCCCCAATCCTCCCCGGAGATTCTGGGTAAATTTTTTTGCTTAACCGGATACTTCTGCTTTTTTTCTTTTTTTCTCTTTTCTGCCATAGCTTTATTAAAATTTATTATAACTCCATTCTATCACATCCCACTTAAATTAAAAAACAATAAATATTTTTAATTAATCCCAATCTATAGTACAATTAATGATATAAAACTTGCGCATTTAAACTATTTTCATAATTCAGTTATATTTACCCCGCCCCAGTTTTATAAAATTTATTTCTTTAAACTAAGGCGGGGTTTACTTACGTTTTTTATAGCCCAAGTTTTTAATAAACAATAATTAGCAAAATAGCCAAAAATCGCATTCTATTTACTAATTACTTCACGGTAACATCAATAAAAGAAATAGAGACAAAGAGCTTTATTAATTCAATCAAACTCGTAAGTCCAAATATTTTATGTATCTTTTTTTTGACACCGAAACAACCGGTTTGCCTAGAAATTATCACGCTCCAATTAGCGATCTAGATAATTGGCCTCGCTTAGTACAGCTAGCATGGCTTACTTATGATAAAAATGGCCAGAAAATTAACGGCTCAAGTTTTATAATTAAGCCGGAAGGTTTTATAATCCCAGAAGAAGCGTCAAGCGTTCATGGCATAACCACAGATATGGCTTTAGCTGATGGAAAAAATTTAGAAAAAATATTAGTAAAATTCGCTGAAACAGTTAAGGACTCTAAAATAATCGTGGCCCATAACATTAGCTTTGATGAAAAAATAATCGGCGCTGAATTCTTGCGAAAAAAAATACTCCACGACCTTTTTGAGTCTATTAGAGTATGCACTAAAGAAGAGTCAACCGACTATTGCCAATTGCCAGGCAACTACGGCTATAAATGGCCCCGCCTGTCCGAACTTCACAAAGTATTATTTAAAGAAGACTTTACCGGCGCTCATGATGCCCTGGCAGACGTTGAGGCCTGCGCCAGATGTTTTTTTGAGTTATGCAAAAGAGGAGTTATTCAAGGATAAAAAATCTAACAATTTAAAATGAGGTGTCAATATTTCATCCTCAAATTATTAAATTTTTATTTATCCAAAAACAACCTCGCAATTCTCAATTCATCATAATCATATTCTTCGCCCAATATTTCCCGAACCGGGGCAAGCATAGTTTGGCCTGATTCTTGAAAGGCTTTTTTAATAATCTTGAAGCGTTTTTCATCATTTGGTTTTAAATATTCAATGTCAAGCTCAACTCCGGCTTGAACAAGCTTTTCAATATGGCTCCATACAGTCCCTTCCGATAATTCACGGATTTTGGCAATTGATGAAACCGGAACTTTTTGTTCAACAAATTTTTTAGTTTCATCATAGGTTGAGCCTTCGCGCTTTACGGTACGATTTCGATTTCCTCGGCTCCGAGAGCTGGCTGGAATTAAGCGCTCGTCAATATTTCTAACCTGCGCATATTTTTTTATTTCACTTATAAATCTTTCACTAAAACGAGCTAACTTTTCTTCGCCTACTCCGCTGATCTTGGAAAAACTTTCTAAACTTTGCGGAAAATAATATGCCATTTGCTGTAGAGAAACATCTCCAAAAATAATAAAGGGCGGAACTTTGTTTTCATCAGCTATTTCTTTTCTTAAACGCCTAAGATTATTAAATAATTCTTGATCATATTCAAGCTTTTCAATTTCTTGAGAAGCCTCTAGGTCTTCATCACGGCTAGGTTTAGACAGAGTAATTTTTTCCCGAAGGGCAAGATTGCGCTTGCCTTTTTCGCTTAAGCTTAAAGTCGGATAAGCTCCGTCTTGCTTTATTAAAATATTTTTTGCTATCAGTGATTGCATAATTTGCCTTAATTCATCTTCTGAATAATCGCGGACAATTCCATAAACAGACAAGCGATCATGTCCGAGCTCGCGGATTCTTTTGGTATTTGCCCCAAGCAAAACCTTGATAATATGCGATCCGCCAAAACGCTCGCCGGTGCGGAGTATGGCGGAGAGGATTTTTTGAGAAATTTCTGTAGCCTCAAAACTTTCAGTCGGAGTCAGGCAGACATCACAGTTTTCACAGCCCTTGGCCAAGTCCCTAAAATTATTATTTATACTTTCATCGCCAAAATAGGAAAGTAAAAAATAACGGCGGCAAGAATTTAATTCACAATATTCTACCACTTGCCTAAGTTTTCGGCCGACATTTTCTCTCTCAATATCATCTTCTATTTGATCAATAAAAAAATTATGTTTTCTAGTATCAGCAAATGAATAAAAAAGAACGCATTCGCTTGGCAGATTATCCCGGCCGGCGCGGCCTGTCTCCTGATAATATCCCTCCAAAGTTTTAGGCAAGCTATAGTGGACAATCAAGCGCACATCAGGCTTATCAATTCCCATGCCAAAAGCAATGGTGGCCACAATTATTTCAACTTCATCTCGGATAAATTTATCCTGTACGTCTTTCCGCGCCTCTTTTTCCAGTCCCGCATGATAAGCCCCGGCGTTAAATCCTTCGTTTCGCAAATCAGCCGCTAAATTTTCTGTATCTTTTCGGGAAAAACAATAGATGATTATTGCTTTATTTTTATACTTATTTAAGAGAGTGATTAAATGGTCAAAAGCATTCAGTTTTGGCCGAACAATATAAGTTAAATTGGGACGGTTAAATCCGGTTATAAAAACTTTGGCATTCTGCAGGTTTAATTGCGAGATAATGTCATAACGGACTTTTTCCGTGGCCGTTGCGGTTAGCGCTATGACCGGCACATGGGGATATTTTTGTCTAAGCATTTTTAGATTTCGATAGTCAGGCCGGAAATCATGGCCCCATTCACTGATGCAATGAGCCTCATCAATCGCTATTAAGTTAATTTTAAGAGCAGACAAAAAATCCTGAAACGCCGGTATTGCTAAGCGTTCAGGCGCAATGTATAATATTTTGATTTTCCCGGATAGAAGCTCTGATTGTATCCGCTGATTTTCTTCAAAGCTCAAACTGCTATTTAAAAATTTAGCTTCAATACCGTTAGCGTTGAGCGCATCAACCTGGTCTTTCATTAGGGCAATGAGCGGCGAAATTACCAAAGTTAATCCCTCAAGCTTCAGGGCCGGTAATTGATAGCAGAGCGACTTGCCGCCGCCAGTCGGCATAAGAACAAAAGTATCAATTTGCTCTAATACATTTTTTATAATTGCTTCTTGCCCGGGACGAAATTGATCAAACCCGAAATGTTTTTTTAATGTCGCAAGCATAAATATTTTTAAAATTTTTATAAAAAATAAAAGCTACATATTAATAGGCTTATCGCGTAATAGTTAATATTTTGTAACTTCAAATAAGACTATTTAATTATATCACAATTCATTTTGTACCCCAAAAATGCCGTGGTTGGCAGTGTTTTTTTGAGTTATGCAAAAGAGGGGTTATTCAAGGGTAAATAATTTTTATTTCTTTTCATGTCCATTATAAATATCTTTTGACAAGAATATGTAGCCTTGGTATAGTAGAAAACTAGCCCAAACTAAACCCCAGTTCTTTTTAAACAAGGAGAATAAACATGCGCGAACTTATTTTATTCTTAAGTAAAGAAGAGATCGAAAATATAGTGAAAACTCTGGCTCTAACAATATCAACCCACTATCTGTGTAAAGAATTAATAGTAGTCGGAGTATTAAATGGCGCTTTACTTTTTATGTCAGACCTAGTGAGGCACCTTAATCCTAGTATTCCGGTTAAAATGGATACTATCCGCGTAAAAAGTTATGGCAGTTCATCTTCCTCTTCCGGCCATATCGAGCTAACTAAAGACATTGAAATGGACATAGCGGGTAGGGACGTGCTAATAGTAGAAGATATAATTGATTCCGGACTGACCTTAAAATTTCTTCTTGAGCATTTTATATTAAAGAATCCCAGCTCTATAAAAGTTTGCGCCCTGATAAATAAAACCGTGCGCCGGGAAAAAGATATTATGATAGATTATCCAGGCTTTACTGTTCAAACCGATTTTCTTGTCGGATACGGCCTTGACCATGATGAGAATTTTAGGCACTTGCCGGAAATTTACAGCCTTAGACTATAATAATGGGCCGATTTCAATGCACTGAAATCGGCCCTAATTTTTTTCGTTATATTACCTTGTAGAGTCAAGCGTGAGAAGCGGTAGCGCTACTAAAATATTTTAACCTTTTATTTTAGAAAATGAATAACTGCCAATGCCTAAAACAACAATATTAAAAATAAGCAGGACTATTAGATCAGTTGTTAAACTAAAATGCATTTGTCCGACTAAAGCTCCTCTAATCCCGTCCACTCCGTAAGAAAGCGGATTAAGGGAAGCAACAATATCTATAGCTCTGGGTAAATTTTTTAAGGGAAACAAAGCCCCGGATAAGAAAAAAAGCGGCATGATTAAAAAATTTATAATCAAGGGAAAAGCATGCATGTCTTCCAGGATTGAACCAATAGCCGTGCCGAAAGCCGTAAATAAAATAGCAATTAATATCATAAAAATAAAAAACAATATAAATGTCGGCGATAGAATCGGATTAAACCCAATTAATAA
>JBDRJA010000008.1:0-2718 GCA_043815345.1 Patescibacteria group bacterium
AAATCACAAACAATAACAAATATACAAATTTCAACAACCAAACTGTTTGTTTATTGATTATTGAGTATTAAATATTGTTTGGTTATTGGAATTTGATTATTGATTATTAAAATTATGGAAGATACTCAAGCGGATTAACTGATATTCCATTAAAGCAGATTTAAAATTAATGTTATAGCAAGTTTTTTTGACTTACCAAGGTTAGAACTTCGGACATACTGTAATTACTTTGGCCATTGTCCTCTCTCATAGCAATAGTAGCAGTTCCCCCATCGTGTTTTGGGTAAAAGCTATTTTCGTCATAATACAGATCAAGTGCTGTTTGAATTTTCTTCAAATTAGCCATTCTCATCGCGTCTCTAGCTCTTGTTCGGTAATAAACAGCAGCAGATGCTAAAAGTCCAATTATAGCAATCACCGCAAGGAGCTCTATGAGAGTAAACTTTTTTTGTTTTTTTATAAACCCATCTAAAACTCTTTTAAAAATCTTAGGTCATTCTACTTACCTCTCAAAATCTCCAGTCACCCAATCAAACTCGCCTTGCCAATTCCTACTCGGGCAACTCCAACCAGGACTTGACGGGTGAGGACGGCCACTGGTTTCCATATCGCGAGCACCTAGAACAAAATACTCTCCACGCGAAGCATCGCAACCAGCGCCTCCTGCAGGATAAACATAATAACCATAGTATTGACCGCTACCAGTAGTGTTGACTGGATCAACCGGCACCTGACTCATATATCCCAAATCTTTTAAAAAATCAATAAAATCTCCACCGTCTTCGTAGCTATTTTCCCAACTTCCATCACTTGAATTTTCTTGAGGATAATTGTCGTAATCATCATAATACAGCCCAAGCGCAAGAACTATCTGCCGCATATCTGCCAACCTCTTGGCATCCCTTGCTTTTACCCTAGACGCATTAAAAGCATAAACCGCCATAGAAGATAATAAACCTATAATAGATATTACAACTAAAAGCTCAATTAATGTAAAACCTTTTTTTTCATTATTACATTGTTTTTTATTTAACATATAAAATTGCCTCGGAATCTGCCAGCTACTCAATTGATTCCGTTTCCAAAGGAACGCTAAAAAAACTTTTTAATATAAAAAAACTAATAATAGAAAATAACGGCTACCACAACCAGTATAACATAGGCGGTATATTTCTCTTCTTTAATTTTGCCCCCAGATGCTTTCATTATTAAACTTACCAGTCAGTTTTGAAAACCAAGCGGTTTTTCTTCGAATTGACTGTCTTGTTTGTAGTTATTATTGGACATACTAAAATAATAAATCCATATAAGAGAAATCAACTATTCGGCTATGGTATCGTTGAATAACAAATGTTTTGGTTAAAAATAGCTAACGGATAAATAAACTTTGAATTCTATTTTAGATAATTGTTTATCTTAATGGTCCAGGAATACAATAAGTATATTCATTGTTAGGTACACCTGCCGAATTTGTTAGGCGTGGGTAATTTGCCGCGGTAACTTCAGTGGAAAAATGAATTGTATATTGATAATCAGTACGAGGCCTGCCAGAACAATACCACCCGCTTACTCCGCCGTAATCAGAAGCTGCGCCAATACCCATATAGTAATAACATAGTCTTGGTATAGGCGAACTTACATTCTTCGGATCAATAGGTACAGATGACAAAAAACCAGAAGATACAAGAGGATTCAGAACGGTGGTAGCGTTGCACACGGTGCCTAAGGGAAGATATTCGGGATAATAACCAGTAGCATCATAAAATAGTTCAAGCGCTAACTGAATTTGCTTTAAATCCGCTAATCTTTTTATATCCCTTGCTTTTAATCTTGCTGAATTAATAGCGTAAACTGCCATTGAAGATAATAAACCTATTATAGAAATTACCACTAATAATTCAATTAACGTAAAACCAGCATTTCTAAGCGGTCCCCAGGTAAACCTTTTTTTAATTATTTTGTATAACATATTCATTATACTTTTAATAACAAGGAGGCCCAGAATCACACTTATTTTCACAGCCCAAATCATTATCTTGAATTCCATTTTTAAGAAAATACCAACTTCCATTTTCTTCTAAATGAACTCTAATCCAATAACCTTGTTTAGTATTTCCTAATTGGCAATGAGGTTCATAATGATAATAATGAGTACTATCATTTAAAGGGTCAATTGGTAAATCCGTAAACTCTGATATGTTATGTCCTAAATAATCTCCTGCTAATCCATTGCCTGTCCACCAGCTATCGGTATGGCTACACCCATTACTAGAATCCTCATTACATCCTTCTTTTGGATAAGAACCAGTAGCATCATAAAATAATTCAATAGCTAATTGAATCTGTTTTAAATCTGCTTTTCTTTTTGTGTCCCTTGCTTTCACCCTAGCTGAATTAATAGCATAAACTGCCATTGAAGATAATAAACCTATAATAGATATTACAACCAGCAGTTCAATTAAGGTAAAACCTTTTTTGCGCATATTGGTGAAATTAATCATTAATGCGATCAATGGATCTTCGAGTTGGTAAATTGTTCGCTGGTAATAATTACAAAATAACCAATAACCAATAACCAAATCACAAACAATAACAAATATACAAATTTCAACAACCAAACTGTTTGTTTATTGATTATTGAGTATTAAATATTGTTTGGTTATTGGAATTTGATTATTGATTATTAAAATTATGGAAGATACTCAAGCGGATTAACTG
>JBDRJA010000009.1:0-43724 GCA_043815345.1 Patescibacteria group bacterium
TTTACTGCCACTAAACTAGCTAAAATATTGATAATCGCTATACCTGCGAACTGAATACCAAAAATTTTAATAAAATTGTCATTAAAATAAGAAGCTACATTCACGTCAAAACCAATAAAAAATGCTTCTAAGTATGGCTGCAATAAACCTAGGAAAGGATAAAAAATAACAACTATAACTACTAAGCCGACAAGTGTATAAAATAGGCTAGAAAATAAAAATGGCATATAGATAAAAGAGTTTGACGCTCCCACCAATCTTTTAATGGCAATCTCTCTCCGATGGGTATAAATTGACAGCCTGATTGAATAAAACACAATAGTTAAAGCGATAGACGTAAAAATTAAACTTACAAATAATCCAACCTCGCTTACTTTCTTAGTAATGTTATTGATTTTATTTAGCATTAATTTGTGATCTGAAAAATTTCTTGATTCAATAATACCGCTTTCAATTTTATTTAGTTCCTTAGTAAGCTCGTTTATTGATTCAGTGTCTTTAGGCTTTATTACTAGGCTAGGGCTTAGTGGATTTCTGCCTAGTTCTCGAAGGGCCTGCAATATTTCTGGATTATCGCTGTTTTTTTCTCTGAAAAATTCAAGCGCTTCTGACTTTGAAATATAATCAACAGCGCTGACCTGGGATAAATTGCCTACTTCAGCTTTTAAAGACATAATCTCGTCTTCTTCTGCCTCTGCTTTAAGATACAAACTTACATCAACTTTCTCTTTGATTGCATTTATAGCTGTATTGCCAATCTCCTTAACCACCAAAAGCATATTTATAGAAAACAAAGCTAATATTAAAATAGTAATGGTTACAATAGACAGCCATATATTACGCCCAATGTCCTGCAGGCTAAATTTTATAATCCTCATTAAAGAAAGTAAAAACATATGTCAAAAAAAATAAAAACTTATAACTCATAACCTATAACTAATAACTGGTGTTTAATGCTTCTTCCTTGAGTTATAAGTTATGGGTTATTAGTAATATAAACTACAAAATATACTTTCCTACTGCCTGGTCGCTAACTATCATGCCATCATCAATGGTAATAACTCTTTTTTTAAGATTATTGACAATTTCCCGATTATGGGTTACCAGTACAACAGTAGTGCCAAACTTATTTATCCTTAAAAGTAAATCAATAATTTCATTGGCGTTAATAGAGTCAAGATTGCCGGTTGGCTCATCAGCTAATAGTATTTTTGGCCGATGAACTAAAGCCCTGGCTATCGCCGCTCTCTGCTGTTCACCTCCAGAAACTTCATGAGGGTAACGCTGCTGCTTATCCTCCAGACCGACTATTTTCATTACTTGGGGCACAATAGCTTTAATTTTTTTAGGAGGCTGGCCACAGACCTGCAAGGCGAAAGCTACATTTTCTAACAAAGTTTTTTTAGGAAGAAGCTTGAAGTCTTGAAAAATAACCCCAGTTTGACGCCGTAAATATGGCACCTCTCTCTGGCCAATATTAGTAATATCCCAGCCCCCGACTAATACCTTGCCCTTGTCTACTTTTTCTTCCCCGATTAGTACTTTGACAATTGTTGTTTTACCGGTTCCGGATTGGCCAACAATTGAGACAAATTCGCTTGGTTTAATATGTAAGTTAACATTATATAAAGCTCTTATGTCTGGTTTATAAATTCTAGAAATATTTAATAATTTAATCATAAAAATTATAATTTTATTCTAATTTTCTCAATCCATATTTTATTAAATCCTCTGTCTCCATGTAACTAATTTCCTTATTCTCGGATCCAAAAGTAATTATAATTAAACGATTTTCATTTGCTTCAACTCTAGTCATTAAACAATATCCGGCCTCATCAAGATATCCTGTTTTTGAACCAATTATATTATAATTATTGGTTTTTATTAATCTATTAGTATTTCTTAGCTTATGCTTTATCTTCGTATTAATAGTGTAAAATTCATACTCCGGCATGGTACTTGCTTTCTGGATAATAGGATTAATAAACACATTCTTAGTTATTATAGCATAATCCAGGGGAGAACTCACGTTTTCGGGCGCTAAGCCAGTAGGTTCAATAAAGTGGGTTGAAACAGCCCCCCAAGATACTACCGTATCATTCATCTCTTTAATAAAGTTATCCCTAGATAAACCGCTAATCCGTACTAAGGTCTCAATAGTATTATTGGCCGAGCCGACTAATGATGAATAGATTAAATCTTCAATAGTTATTGTGTCGCCATCGTTTAGATTTAGCCGCGCTGATTCCCATTTATTGACATATTGATAATTATATTCCTCATCTTTAACGCTATAAGCTATTACCCTGTCTAAACTTGGTTTAGTATCTATAAAAACTTCTACAGCGACTAATTTAGTTAAACTTGCTAAGGGTAGAGTTGTAGTAGCATTCTTTTCCCATATTATTTCCTCATCTTTTTCTCTCATAATTATAGCCGATTTTGAGGTAATAACTGGCTCAAAGGTTGCCCCTTTCTCGGTTGTTCCTAAAACTCTTCCCTGGTTATCTGGCGCAATGTATAATGGCTCAATTCTAACGTCAGCAACACCGGCCTCTAAAGAAGCAATTTTTATAAATGCCGCCTTGTCTAAATCCACCGCCCGGTTTGGATGTAGTTTTCTATCAGGGCCGTAATCATTGACTTCTACATCAACAAATTTATTATTAGCAATATTATAAACTCGCAACCTAGATTCTTTTGGAAAATCCGGAGATGCCGTAAAATTACCTCCTTTATATGCATACCAACTGGCCTTGCCAATCGTTAAAATATCTGGATTTGATAAAACTACTATTCTAGCAAAAGGCAGATGAATTAAAGAGCGGACAAATTTCTCATTATTATAATCTTTGGTAGGCAGCGGCCTCCAAGATGAATAATTTTTATCATAAAAATAAACCTGTTTATAATTGTTTGTAGCTTGGTTATAAGAAAATTGGATATAAAACGGCTTATGGTTATCATGGGCAATTTTATTCTTAAATTCAAACTGATATACTTTGCTAATTTTATCCATCTGCCAAGGCATCTCCATCTCCTCATTGATTTCCAGTACCTCAACCCCCGTAGACTCGCTTAATACTCCGGGTGATAATGATAGCTTTAAAGCACTGTCAAAAGCGCTAACTGTGTACCCTTTATTGATAGTTTCTTGATCTAAATTAATACTGTATTCACGATTAGGATTATTAGCTTTATTAATATCTTCACTTGCAAAAACAAAATTACCGGCCAACACCAGTAATAGAAACAATAACGTTTTTAAAAATATTTGACTTAGTCTTGCCATAACAATATAATTATAACATAAAACTAAATTTCATAAAACGCGGGATTAGTACAATGGTAGTACATCTGCTTCCCAAGCAGAAGACGCGAGTCCGATTCTCGTATCCCGCTCAATCACCATAAATAGCACAGATTTGAGTCTGGCTCACGTGCGAGTGCCTGCCCGCCTTTGCAGGCTGTCTGGAGGGAACCGCCCGTACTGAGTAGACGAGGAGGCGGGGCGATTCTCGCCTGCCCGCCCGAAGTTCCGAGCTTAGCGAGGAACGAAGGAGGGTATCCCGCTCAAAAGTGCCGATATAGCTCAATTGGCAGAGCAATTCCTTCGTAAGGAAGAGGTTGTCGGTTCAACTCCGACTATCGGCTCACTATATGTTTGGCTTATGTTTGCTTGCCATGTTGTGTAGCGGAATATTCGCCATCTAGGGTCTTTTGCAGTAAAGAATCTTAAAGCCCGATAGATGATCTAAAGAACTTCCTATACGGGTATTTCTTGTCTTACATTACAAGGCTCACTCGCCTTTTCCCATTAAAACGAACTCCTTTACATGCAATCAACCATAATCTACTTAACATAGGTATAATATTAAATATAAAATAAATAAAACGCAGGTTATATAAATAAATATTTTAAATATTTTTAAAATATTTTTTTTATTTACCTTTCTAATAGATTTATTTCGCTTTATCTCTTTATTTAATTTTTTCTTTATTATCTTCTTTTTGTTTTTAATATTCTTCTCTACTTTTTTAACTTCACTTTTTTTAATTATTTCTTGTTCTTTAGCTATTGCATCAACCTCTTCTTTCTCTTCCTTTTCTATTATTTCTTTCCTTTGTATTTCTTCGTTTTCTTTAAGATAATTAATACTTCTCATCTGGTTATTAAATTCCTTGGTTTTCTCTTCTGATTTTTTTTGTTCCTTAACTGGCTCATCTTTGCCTTTTTTTTCTTTATCACTAAGAAAGGCCAGGCTAGCCAGCGATTTCTCTCTTTCGGCGTCAGATATATAAGGCTTTCCAGTATCTTCTTTGTCCAATCGTATATCGTTTTCTGCCTGTGGAATAAACGGTATAACCTCTTCTTCTTTTTTTCTTTCCTTTTCACCTATATAATCTAAAACAATCTTTCTTGATCGCTTTAATTCTCCTCCGCTTAATTTTTTATTATCATTATTATTTTCTTTGACCATTTTATTTTATTATTAAAAATATTATAACAATGATTATTTTCTAAAAAAATAATCCAGCCATCTTTGTGAATTTGCCCCTTCCTTTGAATTAGCTTCATTATTTATCTTGTTTTTAGCTTCCTGGCCGCCAGTTATTAAATTTAAAGAATTATCTTTTATTACGGCTACTTCCTCTCCTGGTTTTTTTAATCCCAAATTTAATCTCGCCTGCTCTTCAACGAACTGGTCTGATTCTAAGTAAGTAACCAATCTCTTTAAATCCTTATTATTCGTCTCTAGCCCCACTATCTCATCCTCTAATTCTTTAATCTCTTTATTAACATTATATCTTTTACTAATATTTTTAGCCAAGGGAATGCTAATCAATACAATAATAACTAAACCCAATATAGCCAAAAACTTTTGGTTATAGATAATTCTTAAAAAAATATTTCCTCTTTTTCTTTTTTTAATCATAATAATAAATAATAATATATACTACTTTCTAATTGTGCGGTTCCGCCACTTTACAAATAATTACAATATTGTTATCCATTTATATTTAATTGTTTCATCTCATTTCTTTAATCTGACTACATAATAATATTTTATCACTTCTATCATTATTATACTTAATAATCCGGTAGAAAAAATTAGTAACCAACTATTTATCCCTAACGGCGTGGTAGACAATATGGACTGTAAAGGCGGCCAATATATTGCCGCAAAAAGGAAAATGAAACTAATAATAACCGCCCCTATTAAATATATATTGGAAAAAGGATTCATCCTCCAAATTGACTGGCGCAAACTACGCAAGCTAAAAATATACATTAAAGAATCAACGCCCACAGCCGCAAATACAACCGTTCTGATATAATTTATCTCAAAATAATTCTTTAGTAAATAATAGAATATTCCAAATACAAAAAAATCGCGAATAAGGCCGGCCGCAAAAATTATAATTTTCATTTCCTTATTAATAATAGGCTCTCCTTTTTTTATCGGCTTACTATTCATAATATCTTTCTCGCCTTTTTCAAAGGCTAAAGAAAAGTGAGGCAGCCCGTCGTTAACAATATTTATCCATAAAATCTGTACAGGCAGAATCGCTAAGGGTAAACCGAGAAGTATTGAACCTACTATTAGAATAACTTCAGAAAAACTATCTGAGACTAAATAGGTAATTACTTTGCGAATATTTGAAAAAATAATTCTTCCTTGGCTTACGGCCGCTACGATTGTTTTAAAATTATTGTCTAGAAGTACTATATCTGATGTTTCTTTAGCTATATCCGTCCCAGTGCCTAAAGATATGCCGATATCGGCGGCTTTCAAGGCCGGGGAATCGTTAATGCCGTCGCCGGTCATTGCCACTACCTCTCCTCTGGCCTGCAGAGCTCTAATTATCCTTAATTTATGATGGGGACTAACTCTGGCATAAATATCAATTTTACTAACTAATTCCTTTAATTTTTTATCATCAGTTTTGTCTAAAATATTGCCAGTAATTATGTTTTCCGATCTAATATCCATTCCTACCTCTTCGGCAATAGCCCGGGCTGTTAATTGATGATCGCCAGTAATGATTATTGGCCGAATGCCTGCCTGGCGGCAGACTTTAATAGTTTCTTTTGCTTCTGGCCGTAAAGGATCTTTTAAGGCAATAAAGCCGACAAAAGTTAAACTCTTATCAATAATTTTCCAATCAACTTCTTTTTCATTTTTATCATTTTCCTTTTTAAAAATTGACTTTGTGTTTAGCTGGCGAATGGCAACTCCTATAACTCTTAGGCCTTTTTTAGTTAAGTTCTCGTAGGCCTTGCTTAATTTCTCAATATCTTTTAATGTTAATCTTTTAATTTTTCCAAGATGATAAAATGTGGCTGACTTTTCTAATAGAATCTCTACCGCTCCTTTTTCATAAATTATATAATTATCGCCTTTTTTCTTGTGGACTGTTACCATGAATTTGCTCTCACTAGAAAAAGGCAACTTTTCTATTTCCGGCTCAATTTTTAATAATTTTTCTTTATCTAATCCGGATTGCCAGGCCGCGGAAAGCAAAGCCGCTTCTGTGGGCGTACCAATTATTTTCTGCATTTTTAATTCATCTTTAGGATTTTCAATAACTGCTTCGTTGCACATCATACCAATCTGTAAAGCTAAGCTAACGTTTTTAGCTTCTTTCTCATCTTGCCTTGAACCTAAAGTATCCATTTCAAATTCTTTTTCTCCAATTACAATATGAGCAACGCTCATCTTGCCTTCAGTTAAAGTACCGGTTTTATCAGCACAGATTACCGTAGTAGACCCCAGAGTTTCAGCCGCTACCAACTTTCTAGTTAAAGCTTTTTGTTTTAAAATTTGCTGCATTCCTAGAACTAAAATAACGGTTACAGCCACTGCTAATCCTTCGGGAATAGCGGCTACGGCAATAGCTACCCCGGTAATAAACATCTCAAAAAAACTCCTGCCTTGCCATACCCCAATTGCGACAATAAAAACGCATATTATAGCAATGGCTATGCCAATTATTTTTGATAAACGAGTTAAGCGCAATTGCAAAGGAGTTTTTTCTTCTTTAGTGGCTTTAACTAATTTAGCGATTTTTCCTATTTCTGTCTCGCCTCCGATTGCGGTTACTATGGCTTTACCCGATCCATTTACCACTACTGTGCTAGCATAAACCATATTTTCTCTATCAGCTAAAGACACTTCTTTGGTTATTTTCTCTGTATTTTTCTGCGAAGGAATTGATTCGCCGGTTAAATTCGCTTCATTAACCTGTAAATCTTTTGATTCAATTATTCTAGCGTCAGCCGGCATTCGGTTTCCGACTTTAAGAATAATTAAATCGCCGATGGTAACTTGTTGGCTATCAATTTCAAATTCTTGCCCATCTCTTAATACCAAAGCTTTATGCTCAACCATTTTCTTTAATTTACTTAGAGCCTTATTAGCTTTATTTTCCTGGAAAAAACCTATAAAGGTATTTATTACAACCGAGCCAAGTATCACGCCTGCATCAACAAACTCCCGCAAAACAAAAGCGATTGAGCCCGCCACTAGTAAAATATAAATCAAAGGGCTCTTAAATTGCTCTAAAAAAATAGTTATAGCGCCAAGCGGCTTTTCCTTTTCTAATTCGTTTAAGCCATGCTTTTTTAGCCTTTTCTTTACCTCGTCTTTAGTAAGGCCATTTTTAGAAGTTTTCAACTCCCGCAAGCAAGATTCAATTGTTAAACTATGAAAATTGGACATATTAGTTTTAGATAGCTAATAACAGTCCTGAATATTCAAGAGCCTGCTATCTGTTACTTATTATATATAATTATACCACAAAATTAACTAAAACTTAAAAACCCAAATAAAAACACCCGCTAGAACGAGTAAAATCGTTACAGTGGGTGTTTTTTTATCAAGTTTTAATTTGTTTTTTTTCTTATTTAATTTTATTTTTTAAAGCAAAATTATGTTCAAATTCCGCCACTCCTGATACAAACCAGTAGCGGCGGGTTTGAATGTAAATTTGCAAACATTTCGGCTGACATAATGTTAAATAACTTAATTCAGCCAGTTAAATGTTAACTATTAAATATAGCATATTTTATGAAATATGTCAACTATTTTTAATTAAAAATACCTAAAATAAGCTAATTTTAGGCTTAAGGGAGTATTTTGGAGGTTGTAATCACCATATTTCTACTACAATAAGCCAATAATTAGGTTAAATTTACAGTTAATTGTAAATGTTTGCACTATGTACCCTTATGTTAGCCTTAAAATTGAATTTTTATCCTCCAAAATATTAACTTAAGCCTAATTTTATAAACAAAAAACTGTCATTCTAAATAACAGTCTTAATTATAAATATATTATTTTCAAACACCAAATACCCCGCTACCTAACACCCTACTGCCTACTTTCTAATCTTCGGAGTTACCCAAAATCCCATATACTTACCGAACATTAATCTAGTTTGTGCTTCAAGGCCGGGAATAGCTCCAAATATGATAATGCTAATAGGTAATATTAACCACTGGGCAATCATAATAATATTTTTACTAAACCCATAATTGCTTGGCTTTTTTGGCAATAATAAGGTTGACATAATGGCTGCGATTACTAAGCCAATCATTGCAAAAGACATTAAGGTGCGAGTTACTAAAGGCAAATTACCGGATAATACAGTAATATTAAAGCGGTCCCCGCCAAGTATCATCGGCAGCCAACTTATTATCCCAATAATTATAGCGTTTGTAGCCCATGAATGAAATCCATGAATCTGTACAAAAATTTTACTGATTATTTTTCTCTTTGGCAATTGGTTCCATCTTTTTATAGTATTGAAAATTAAATAGGGTACATTTTCTACTCCCCAACCCCAGCGCCTCTGCTGTTTATATAAACTTTTAGCAGAAAGCCTAATTGATTTGTCCATAGTAACATCCATGGAAATAGGAAAGTTTAGTGGTTCTACCCGATAATCACCATTATAATATAAATAGCAATGCCAAAAAATACGAGAATCTTCTGAAACCATATTAGTAGACCAAAAATCTATATCAATTAAGGCTTTAAAGGTCATTGAATGAGAAGAGTAAGTGGCTAATTTTTCATGCCTGATTTGCTGCATCATTTGCCAAAAAGTATTTGAAGAAGCTGCTACTCGAGCAAAAAATGGAGCCTCCCAGACATTATTATGGAAAACTGGGATCGGCTGATAACTTGCTCGGTAAGGATCTCTAGAAGTAATAAATTTGTAAGTTAAAAGAGAGAAATAACCCTTCTCAACTACCGTGTCAATATCAAAAACGCTAACAATTATATTACCATAATCTAGATTCTCTTGATCAATTATCATCTTCTTGGCCATTCTTCCCGCCCATGCCTGGTTTGCTCCCTTGCCTTTTAGTTCACCTATAATGTTACCAGGATGATTAGTAATTAAAAAATGTCCAAATTTATTGCCAAATTCATTCTCAATAAACTTTGCTTTTTCCTTTGCCTCTACCCCAGCTCTTTCTTCAATGGCAAATACTACAATCATTTTTTCTAATGGAAAACCATCATTAACTAAAGATTCAAAGCATGATCTAACTACTTTAAGGTCTTCATTGTAAGTGGGAAGCAATATTAAATGAATAATATCATTCCAATTTTTACCCTGTCTTGCTAAAGAATCTGGCGGCAGCTTATCCAAGCCCTCTTTCTTTTCTAAATTCTTTAGGGCTAATAGCCAGTCAACTTTAAGATTTTTTTTCAATCTTCTATATGCCGCAATTAAATGTAGGCTTAAATATAATACTAATAAAAGCCAATAAACATCAAAGGCGATAATAAAATAAGCAACCCAGGTTGGCCTAAAGTAAGATAAAATTATCAAGGAAAGCAAAAGAAACCAGGACAAGAAACCAGGTAAAAACTCTAAAACCCGATATAATTTTTTATCTTTACCGCTCAACTCTGTAGCTTTGCTAATTTTTAAATAATTCATATTACGCAATTTGTTCCAAGTGCTTTGGATAAAACTAAAAAAATTCTAACTATCTATTTATCTTTCGGCTAAATAACCAATCTCCTCCATGATACAAAATATATAATCCAATCGTAAAAACTACCCAATTTCTAAAATAAATAACATTGTTAACATACATTAACAAACTTTTAAAAATTAATATAGGATGAAGAAAAAAATCCCAACTATTCCAACGGTCAACTAGGCCGATCAATACTCCAAGGGAAATTAAAGGAATTAATAGCCAAATAAAAATATTACTAATTTTTTTTCCCCAAATTCTTTCTATAAATTCTTTCATCTGATTTAATAATATAACAAAAGCTACCCAGCCGATGGATGAATAAGTAAAAAACAACATTATCATCCAAGCCCCTTCGGGGCAAATTGCGTTTGAAAATTCTAATGGGCAATAATTTATTAAATGCCTTATATCAGTAATAAGATAGGCTGTGTTAGGAATAAAAAGTAGCCATAAAAACCCAAGCATTACCGCTACTATTTTTTGGGAATGCCTTTTAAATTTATTTACGCGCCAATATTTATATAAAAACATAAACAAGTAAAAAGGAATTGCTAACAATAATAAATTCCACACCATAACTAAGGCCGGATAGTCGTTAATAAATAAGCTTTCTGGCCAAAAATCACTATGAAAAAATTTATTGAAACTTTGTGATGAAATATTCATATATTATAAAATATCCCGATTTTCGGGACAAATATCAAAGCTATGATTTACTTTTAATTAATGGGCCTGTTGCCTAATGCCCGATTCCTTCCTGCTCCTAGAAAGGGTGGCTATAGTTTAAATCCTTTCCGACAAGCTTCGCGTGCAGTAAATAAGCGAATCGGCAAATTATATAAAAACAAAAATTATAAAGCTACTTCGTCTCCTTCGTGGAATTCCTGTTCGTCTTGTGTTTGAGTTGAATCAACTTTATTTTCAATTTTATTGCTCTCTTTTATAATTTTGCTCCCCGGATCTTTGTTTTGCTTAAAATCAATTGGCTCCATTTTCAATGCCTTGTTAAGCGATAGGCCTTCTTTATTAATATCAATCTCTTCTTTATTGCCTTGCTTGTCGGGCCTGTTTGTGGTATTAAACGGCGGATTGTCTATTCTAAGCTTTCCTAGTTCCTCTACTTTTGCTTTCTTTCTTCTCTCAATTTCTTCTCTCCTTTCTTGGCGCAATATGGATAAGCACTCCTTGCAAAATACCGGACGTACTCCGTCTGGCTTAAAAGATGTTTGCGTTTCTTTATTGCAACGTGAGCAAACCGTCTCAAACTTATATACACCGCTATCAATGGGCCTAGCTTGCGATTCCCGCCCTTCTCTTATCTTTTTCTCTTCTATTTTTAAATTAGAAAAATTTTTTTTAATAGTTTTGTTTTGATTAAATTTACTGTCTCGATCCTTGGCGGGAAGAACCTTGTTATTGTTGATATTATTGTCACTTCTCACTGTCTGTTTTACAATTTTATTAGTAGATACTTTATCTTTTGTACTAATATCCTCATCAATATTAGTATGCCACCTTATTATTTTGTCTTCCACCACCTCTTTCTTTTTTGCATATCTTTCTCGGGAAACCTTAACAACTTTTTCAATATTACCGGTTTTTTCCTCCTCACTTAAAGGCGGCAATCCTCGGGCAGAAAAAGGATCAGAGGCAATCCCGTCAATCATTAATTTTAAATAGAGTTCATACTTAGGCAGATTCACTATGTCTTCCTCGGTAAAAGTCGGGGTAAATTCCTTTACTAACTCTTCCGCATCAGTAGCCCCCACCCTAAAAACTAATAGTGTTCCGACATTGCCAAAAACGGCTGGTCTAACAATCTCGCCCAGTTGTTCAATGTATTGGTTAGCCATAATTAAATTAAGGCGATATTTTCTAGCTTCTGATAAGATATTAGCAAAGCTATCAGTTGTAAAATTTTGAAATTCATCAATATAAAGATAAAAATCCCTCCTCTCGTTCTCCGGAACATCGACTCTGCTCATAGCTGCTAATTGAATTTTAGTAATCATCATAGAACCTAGCAATGAGGAATTATCTTCCCCAATCCTGCCTTTGCTTAAATTCATAATTAGGATTTTACCTTCGTCCATGATTTGCCGCATATCAATTGAGGATTTAACTTGGCCAACTATATTTCTAATTAAAGAACTAGATAAAAATTGGCCTACCTTATTCTGGATAGGAGAAACCGCTTCAGAGGCAAACTTATCAGCATAGCCAGCAAATTCATTTACCCAAAAAGCCTTAACTACCGGATCCTGTATTTTAGAAATTACCCTTTTTCTAAAAGGCTTATCTGACAGCATGCGGGTTACCGCCAAAAGAGTTGAGCCTGGGTAATCTAAAATAGCCAATATTGAATTGCGCAAAATATATTCAAGGCGCGGCCCCCATGAATCCGCCCAAAGTTTCTTAAATACCCCGATCAAACCCGAGGCTACCAAGTGTCTAAGATGGGGCTCTACTTGCTCAACAACGTTAAAAGCAATCGGATATTCCATGTCCGCGGGATTAAAATAAATAACATCATTGACTCTTTCAGTAGGAATATATTCAATAACCTTTTCTGCTAAATCACCATGAGGGTCTACTACCGCCACTCCTCTGCCGGCCCGAATATCTTCAATAATCATATTTTCCTGAACCGTTGATTTCCCCATGCCGGTTTTTCCAATTAAATACATATGGCGGCGACGGTCATCTACTTTTATTCCGAATTTACGCATTTGATTGCGAAAAGTCGTTAAAGCAAAAATTGTAACTAAGTCATCCATAAATTATATTTATAGATTGTTATATTATTTAAAAATATGATCTAAAAAAATCATACTGCTATATGACAATATTATTTTTTACCCAATTGGCAAATTAGCCGGTGGGGTTCCTTTAATTATTGGCGCACTGCTTGCTTTATCACTCTTTTTGCTTTTATCTTCAAATATCGGTTCTAGCATTTGTTCGCTAACTATTTCCTCTCCAACTGGCAGATGGATTGGAGGTACTGCTTTTCTTCCCGGCGCCTTCTGGATTAGGGGGGCTCTAACTACACTTTCAACCGGAAAATGCCAAAGGCTGGCTAACTCTTCAACATTAAAAATACCTGGAAGTTTACCGGCCCAATCATCACGGTTAATATAATTTCTCATAATCCTATTTTTCTTTATATTAAGCCGCGCCTCTTTAAAAAAATAAGATGTTCTAGTTGATGTTTTTTTAAGATCTGGCCCTAAATTATTTAAGTCACTATAAAAAAATTGTTTCATAAAACCAACAAAGCCCCCAGCTACTTTATTTTTATTCATCACCTCTCTCTTGGCTATATATACCATTCTTATTTTAAATTTAAAACCTAGTTTAGATATTTTTTCTTGGATAGCTTCAACTTGCTTTTTCTCCTTAGGTTTTAAATTCATCATTTTAAAGCGATTTTCTTCGGCCTCTTCTTTTTCTTTAATGTCCCCCCAAAGTTGATAAATTAACTCGCTAAAATCACCTAACCATTTCACTGTTGAATTACTAATTTTATCAAGAATATTATCATCTGATTTAATTTTTTCTCCTAAAATTTTGCTTATCTCCCTTTCTCCCTCTTCGGGCCACTCAAAACCTATTGGAATTACAATTAGCTGATACCAAAAATTTTCACCTCCTCGTAAACTACTGCACATATCCATCAAAGAAGCTAAAGGATCTTTATACATGGCTTCGGTTTCTCCTATTTGATCTTCAAAATCTTTGTAGGTTTTAATTGGGTAAGCAAAATGATTTTTTTGTATAAATTCCCAGCCGTAAACATCATATTCATCATCGGGGAATTTTGTTGGAAAACCTTTCGTGTAATCATCAACTTCAGTAATTTCTGCATCTGGATATTGAGCATATATTCCTGACTCTACTAAATCCTTAAATTTTGTTGGCGTACGGACTAAAAATTGGGTATAACCTTCCATGCTAACAACTTCAAAGCTAAAAGATAATTGAAATTTACCCTCCCAATAAGTCTCAATTAAATTTAGAGTACCATGAGCGCCACCTAAATATGCAAAAAAATTTTCAACAGCTTTAGGGGTTTGTTCATTTCCTCGAGGAATATCAATAGCCAGTAATAAAAATTTTTGAGTTGGCCCCCACTTAGACCTAATATAATAAATCCAAACTTCTTTTGCTCCCCAAAGAAAAGCTAACGCAATCGGTATCCACCCAAATAATAAAAATGTCCGCCATAACATCATATCTATCGGCTGATTAAAAAAGTCTGTTATAGATGTAAAATCAATTACAATATCCATAATTAAATATGAGCTATAAAATTAAAAAGGCTTAAAAAGGATAAATGCATTATATTCTCTCTTATGGACCTTATTAATCCTATTTGCCCTTTCACATATTTTACCACATTAAACCATTTTACACCAAATAAAAATCGCCCACTTAGAGCGATTTTTCATTTCATTAATATTATATAATACTTATTATCCAATGTTTGATGTAAATTATTTATTCCAAGTTTTTTTTCTCATTTTCTCCTTGCTCCCCATTTTCTTTCTTTAAACTATATTTACCATTCGCCTTTACAAATATATCTTTATTTAATAATGAGAGTATTATGGTTGTTTTCTTAACTAATCGCTTAGCTAAAACTTTATCAATAATTTCATCACGTTTCATTGGTTCATTTTCAGCTGACAAAATTTCTCTAATGACATCAGCTACAGTGCCACGCTTAAACCCCCAGTCCATAAGCCCGTAAATTCCCCTGCCAACCAAAACATATTTCTTGTCTAAAATAAGCTCATTATGAACCGTTGCGGCATTAGCTTTCTTTTTATCAAAATTTATCTGGTTAATCCGATCAGCAATTTGGATGAAATGCATAGGCTTTCCAAAATGCTTTAATATTAAATAAATCTTATCATTTATTGTCTTTGGCTTTATTTCTCTCCAATTATTGATTCCCCAATGGCCAAATTTATTTTGCTCAATATTTCTTGCCGCCCTTAAAAGAGAATATAATATTTTATTATTATTAATAATCTCTTCGTTTTCCTCAAATAAATCCCTTGCCAGAATTTTTGATATATTAATATTATTTGGAGTTTCTAATTTTTCCCTATATTTAGTGTAGCTATCCAGTTTAATTAGAATATCAATTAATTCCATGGTAGTAAAAGTCTTCTTAAGCTCTTCTATTTTTAAAGTCAATTCGTTAACTATTTCCTCTAAATGGCTTAATGTTTGATATTTTATTTTATATATTCCTTTAAATTTATCTAAATTGTTTACTTCCTCGCATTCATCATGCAATAATTTAGATATTAAGAAATCCAAATGATTTTTATGAATAGTTTCATCTTTCTGCCTGTCTCCACTACCTTCAATTGAAAAGCTAACAAGTAATTCAAATAAATATTCTCTTTCTAATAAACCGCCGTGCTCTTCTAGCAATTGGTTAATTACTTTTTTTAATACATCAATATAATTCGCTATTTTCTCAAGCTGGCGCAACTTTTTTATGCTTGATACTTCAATTTGTCTTACTCTTTCTCTAGTCAATTGATGAGCCCTTCCAACAGTTTCTAAAGTTTCCCTGTCATTTCCCTTTAAACCAAAACGACGAGTTAAAATGTCTCGTTCTCTAGAAGTTAGCTCGCTAAATATGTTATTAACAATTTCAATAGTATTTAATTTAGCTACCTCTTCTGCTTTTTGATTATTAATAATTTGGTCTAAGATAGATCTTTCCATATTCTAAAGCATTCCAAGAGCATGGGAAGCTTGATTTAAAAAATAAATTTCTAATGTAAGTAAAATATTACATAATATACGTATTTCTATATATATGTAATTTACGTATGTTTTACTAATATAGCATAAATTATTATATGTGTCAAATTTAAAAATAAAAAAAGCCCTATTTCACTAAGAAACAAAGCTTTCGAAGGTCATTACTTAATTATTAAAAAATACAGTAACATTACTCCTTAGTACCCCAAATACTGCACTTCTTCTTGAAGCTGTACTTTAAATCTATTTCTAACTCTCTGTTTTATATAGCTAATTAAAGTAACTACATCGCCGGCCGTAGCTTTTCCAGTATTAATAATAAAATTAGCATGTTCTAAACTTACTTTTGCCCCGCCAATAGTTTTTCCCTTTAAGTCTGCTAATTCAATAAGCCAACCCGCACCAATTTTTCCTCTCTTAACCCTACCCTCATCTTCGGCTAAATCCGCTAAATTAGTATTAAATTCGCGTAAATTCGCGACTGACAAATTCTTAAACACACTCCCAGCGCTAGGTAGTTTTGGCTGTTTTTTATTTCTAAATCCCATACACTCATCAATCTTTTTGTTAATCTCACTGGCTTTAACTCTGCTCATTTTTAAAACTACCGCCCAGATTATAAAATTATCATTTTCTTTAAAAATACTTTCCCGATAATTTAACTTACAGTCTTTATTGCTGAATATTTCGAACTTCTTCCTTTTTAAATTAAATACTTCAACAGTCTCTATTATTTCTGACATAGAAGTGCCAAAAGCCCCGGCATTCCCTCTAACCGCGCCCCCTATTGTAGCTCGCGGTATCCCAGAAGCCCATTCTAGGCCTGCTAAACTATTGCTAGCCGCCATTGTAACTGCTCTTGCTAAACTTGCTCCTGCCCCGCAATCTAACCTATCTCCTCTTACTATTATTTGATCATTGTTCATCTTTAAAACTAATCCATCTATTCCTTTATCATTTACTATAATATTACTGCCCCCGGCTAAAATAAAAACCTTTTGCTTTTCTTTTTTAGCCCATTGAAAAGCATCTGCCAATTCTTCTTTTGACTTCAGCTCAATTAAAAACTTAGCCGGCCCTCCGATCTTAAATGTGGTAAACGGCGCTAAAGGAATATTCTTTTGTATTTTAGATTCAATAGACATCTTGGTTATTCACTTTAAATATAACATATAACCCATAACTTATAATTGGTGAACAGTGATTTTAACACGAGTTATAAGTTATGGGTTATAAGTTATTTAAACATCAAAATATAAACTTCAGTTGGCTTTTTATTTTTAAAATTTCATCTTGTCCTAAATTAGTAATCTTCTTTTGCAATCTTCCTTTATCTAAGGTGCGCATTTGAAATAATAATACAACTGAATCTTGGTTAAGCTTAGAAATATTTTTTGGCAGAAAATGGGTTGTTAATTTTCCCTGCGCTGATAGATTAGAAGTTATTGGAGCAATAATGGCCGTGCTTAAATTTTCGTTTAAAAGATTATTCTGCATTATTAATACTGGCCGAAAACCAGATTGTTCATGGCCTTTGGCTGGATTTAAATCAGCTAAATATATATCTCCCTGCTTAATACTCATAATAATTATTTAATTTGAGGTTGAATTAAATTCCATTCATCTTCAGAAGGCAGGTCATTAAAACTTATTTTAGCTAATTCTTTAGTGTCTTGGCGAAGTTTATTTTTAATCCAAAATTCTAAAGCATTTTTTATTATTGAACTTTGCGTTTGATCCTGGTTAAAAGATGCTTTTTTAACTTCTTCAACCAAGGAAGAAGGTAATATTGCTGAAATACGAGTTGTTTTTGTATTGCTCATATTAAATAGTAATAGTATGTAAGCTTATTTCCTGTGGATGATAATTTTTTATTGTAATTTGAGCTTCTTTTTTTTCTAAAATTAACTCAATTACCTCACGAATATTTTTTAAAGCTTCATCTAAAGTTTTTCCTTGACTGTAACAACCTTCTAAAACTGGGCATTCAACAATATAAAAACCATCCTCGTCTTTCTCAACGAAAAGAGGAAATTGTTTTCCTTTAAATTTTTTTGACATAGCTTTTCTCATAATTTTATCGTTACATAATAAATAACTTTGGTCAAGAAAAAAAATTATTTCCTTCATCATTCTTCATTCTAAAATCTTCATCCTTAATTTCTTTAATCGGCAATCGAAAATCGTCAATCACCCCACGTCTCCCACCTTCTGCAATTTCAATAATTTAGCGTACAACCCGCCGCGAGCTTGAGCTAGTTCATAATGGCTCCCCTGTTCTGCAACTTTGCCGTCTTCTAAAACAATAATTTTATCAGCTCTTTTAATCGTACTTAAACGATGGGCGATAATTATCATTGTTCGGCCTTTTCTGATTTTTTCAATCGCTTCTTGAATTAATTTCTCGCTATAACTATCCAGATTAGAAGTTGCTTCGTCAAAAATTAAAATCCTAGGGTTAGCTAATACTGCCCGAGCTATTCCTACTCTCTGCCTTTGTCCACCAGACAACTTAATCCCCCGTTCACCTACTAAAGTATTATAACCATGGGCTAGCTTATCGATAAACTCTTCAGCATTAGCGATCCGAGCCGCGGCTTCAATTTCAGCTTGACTGGCCCGAGGATTAGCGTAAGAAATATTATCACGAACACTAGTATTAAAAATTTCAACTTCTTGCGGAACAATAGCGATAAATTTCCTAAATCCGTACAAATCATAATCTTTCACATTTCTATCATCTAATAATACAGACCCTGCTTGCGGATCATAATGCCGGTAAACCATCCTAGCGACAGTAGTTTTACCCCCACCGGAAGGACCGACTAAGGCGGTTACGCAACCGGAATTAATTTTTAAACTGACTTTATCCAAAGCTTTGTTAATACTGTCTTTATAAGTAAAGTCCACTTTCTTAAATTCAATTTGGCCGATAATATTTTTTGGCTTTAGGCCCTTTTCCGGATTAATAATCTGTTCTTTTCTATTCATTAATTTAAGTAAGCGATTGACGGCCTCCGCTCCCTCCTCTACCCGGTCGTAAAATCGTGAAAGGCGCCAAAGAGAAAAATATGATTTTTCTGATAAGGTAATTACAAAAACTAAAGTACCGATGGTAATATTGCCACTATAGATTAAATAAGCTCCTAATACTAAAATCGTAAATCTTCCCAGGTTAATAATCGTGCTCCTACCAAAACTAAATTTTAGCATACTAAAAAATTCTATAAATTCATTTTTTCTAATCTCATTTTTTATTTTTCCAAATCTCTTTATTTCCTTTTCTTCTTGGGAAAAAGATTGTACGGCGTTAATATTAATAATTGACTCGGCCATTTTTCCAGAAGCTACTTCATAATCTTCGTGCCTTTTTTTTCTTAAAGGCTGTAGATCTTTATTTATTTTATAAGTAATAAAAATAAATACAGGCGCGAAAATAAGCAAAGACAAACCAAATCTCCATTCCACGAAGAATAACACTACTAAAGTTACGACTAACTGAATTAGAGTCGGAGCCACCTCCCAAAAAGTATTAGCCAGTAAATCATTAATCCTATTTAAACCTCTTTCGATTTTAATAATTTTATTACCGGTATCCTCTCCTTCATGGTATCCAAGGGATAAATACATTAGCTTTTTATGAGCCTCTATTGGCAAATAATAGCCAATTGCAATTAAAATCTTAAAAATAGACTTATCTAAAAAATAATCTATAAAAGCTACGGCCTGTTCTGTTAAAAGCATTAAGATAACTAAATATATTACAATTATTAATTCTTCTTGATTAAAATTCGTTAATTTGTCAATTATTAGCTTAAGAATGTAGGGCGCGATTAATCGCGAAGATTCAAAAAACAATATTAAAACCAGCAGTTTTTTAATCTGCTTTTGACTAGGAGCAATCATTTTCCATAATCTTAGCCAAAATTTTCTAATATCGTCTCCTTTATTCTTATTTATTCTTCTGTGCTTTTTCATATTTTCCTAAAACAAAAAAAGGAAATTTAATATCCCCTTATTAATTATACGTAATATAAGCTTAAATATTACACTAGTTAACTAATTTCTCTCCAATCCTAAAAACATCTCCGGCTCCCATAAGTAAAATCACGTCTCCCCTTTCCACCTTTTCTCTTAAATATTTCTCACACTTATCTAGGTTTGGAATATATTTAACTCTCTGTTGTTTTCGTGTTTTCGTGTTTTCGTGTTTTATTAAGCTTACTAAATCCCTACTATGCACTCCACCTTGCATTTCTCTAGCCGATCCATATATATCCAACACCACCACCTCGTCAGCTTCAAAAAAACTTTTAGAAAAATCATCTAATAAAGCCTTAGTACGAGTAAAAGTATGGGGATGAAAAACTACTTTCAATTTTCTGTCTGGATACAATTCTCGCACCGCAGCTATAGTTGCTTTAATTTCTGTAGGATGATGGGCATAATCGTCTATAATAATTGCACCTTGAAATTCCCCCAATACTTCCATCCGCCTAACTGTACCTTTGAAATCTTCTAAGTATTTCCTAATATCTACTAATTCCACTTCTAGCTCAATACAAGTAGCAATCACGGCTAAAGCATTTGAGATATTGTGTTTGCCAGCTAATTGAATGCAAAAATCACCTAACAAATTTTCCTGAAGGCGAGAATCCGGATTCTCGCCTTCAGGAAAATCTTCGTCCACTCCAAACTTCACCTTAAAAAACTGCTTACCTCCTTGCTGTTTTATATCATATGCAACATAATCTGCCGCCTCTTTAATTCCATAACTAATTGTTTTTCCTTTACAGTTTACCCTGGCCACACTTCTAATTATCGGATCATCCCAATTGGCTACTAAAAAACCTTTGCCAGAAATTTTCTTAATAAATTCTATGAATACTTGTTTATACTCAACTTCTGAAAGAAAAAAATCCGGATGATCATATTCGATATTATTAAGAAGCACTGCCTTGGGCTGAAAATATTTTAGTTTATTTTGGTATTCATCAAGCTCTGCCACTAAATAGTCTGACGAACCGATTAAAGAAGCGCTTTCAAATTGTGGAACCCTAGCGCCGACCATCACATTAGGTTTAAATCCGGCCTTTTCTAAAACATAACCTAACCAGGCTGTAGTAGTTGTCTTGCCATGCGAGCCAACAATAGCAATGCCATTCTTCTGATTAAAAATTTCACCCAAAGCTTGGGCATAGGTCATTGCTTTTTTCTTACCTGACAAAACCTTAGCAACCTCGACGTTCGTGTCAGAATTATAAGCAGTAGAATATACAATTAAATCAGCATCTTTGGGAATATTTTTCTCATCAAACCCTTCAATTACTTTAATTCCAGACTTTTTTAAAACCTCATCAGTCATAAATTTTTCTTCAGTGTCAGAACCGCTAACCTCATAGCCATTTCCAGCTAAATACTGCGCCAGCATTGTCATGCCTACGCCCTTAATGCCAATCATGTATATTTTTTTGATTTTAGATAAGTCCATATTACTATTGTTGTTGTTGGCGTCCTCGCCTACGACCCTACGGCGGTTTTTAAACGGACTGATTTTCATAGGCCAGGAGGCCGATTCAAACTGTTGTCGTTGGCGTCCTCGACGACCCTACGGCGGTTTTTAAACAAGCTAAAACAACTCTTTAATATCATCAATCTCTAAAACTACTTCATGATTACAATAATGATTGTGATAACTAGTATATAAGTAATTTTCAATATCTTTAACAACGTAGTGTTCCATCGCATTTAAATTTATGTATTTTCCTTTTTGTCTTATAAACCTTTTAGATAATAATATTTCTGGCCAACAGCTTTTACGCCATATCTTATTATCCCTATCCTTAGTTCTATAAGCCGACATCCTCATTTCATCCAAAATATCATACTGCTTATCCTCTCTTAAAAGCTTTAAAATTTTATGAGCTGTAAAACTTTTAAAATCACTAACTGTTTCTAGTAAGCTAAAATTATCTTTCACTTTTAACATTATATGAAGGTGATTTATTAGAATTGTATAGGCATACACTTTCCAACCTTTATTTTCACGACAATATTTTAAACTATCTAATATTACTTGATAATATTTATTATTTCTTAAAATCGGTAATCCGTTTATTGCTTTTATGGTAAGAAAAAATAAACTGCCATCTTTTTCTGTTTGTTTTAGTGTGGGCATATTTGCTTAAACCTATATTATAAAAACCACTACAGCATAGTCATGCCAACGCCTTAATACCAATCATATAAATTTTATTTACTTTACTTAAGCCCATATCCAGTAGTTGTTAATTATCAATATTAAATTGATTAGCTTCTTTTATAACTTTTTCCTCATCAATCGTCTTAACTTCCCTATTCCTCATTAACACTTTTCCATTAACAATTACATCGTTCACGTCTTCTCCATTAACACAGTAAACTAAATGAGAATACGGATTATAAATAGGGACTAAATGCGGTTTGTCTAAATTAATGGTAATCATATCCGCCTGCTTGCCAACTTCCAATGACCCAATTTTATCTTCCATTCCCAGAGATCGCGCTCCGTCAATTGTAGCCATTTTCATTACTTCTTGGGCATTAGTAATGGTGGGATCTAGTTTATTTACTTTATGAAGTAGTGCACATGTCCTAATGTCAGAAAACAGATCTAAAGTATTGTTGCTAGCCACACTGTCTGTACCTAGGCTCACTGTTATGCCCATTTTTAACATCTCTGGAATCGGGGCAATACCGGAAGCTAGCTTTTTATTACTCATAGGACAATGACTAACTTTTACTCCTTTTTTCTGATAAATCTCTAAATCTTTTTTATCTAACCAAACATTATGAGCGGCTATTACTTTATCAGACAAAAAACCAATCTCATCTAAATAGGCTACTGGCGACTTGCCATGTTCTTTTTGGCAGTCTTCTATTTCCTTTTTAGTTTCACTTATATGAATATGCAGTAATAAATTATACTTATCAGCTAATTCTTTAGCTCTAAGTAAAATTTCTTTATCGCAGGTATAAATACTATGCGGAGCAACTGTCACAGTAATCAGTTCGTTTGTTTTGAATTTCTCTATTAAATCAACGGTTTTATTAATTGTTTCTTGAGGTGTTTTGCAGCTAGGCGTAGAAAAATTTAATATTCCTTCCCCGATCATAGCTCTTATGCCCGCTTTCACGGCCACCCGGGCTGTTTCCTCTTGAAAAAAATACATATCGTTAAAACAGGTTGTTCCAGATTTAATCATCTCTAAACAGGCGAGTTCTGAAGACTTGCGAACAAATTCAGAATTCATGTATTTAGCCTCAGCCGGCCAAATATGCTCTTTTAACCAAATGTCCAGAGGTAAATCATCCGCTAACCCCCGGAAATACGTCATCGCCGCATGCGTATGCGTATTAATGAGCCCTGGCATTACTATACAATTACCTGCATCAATAACTTCTTTAGCTTCATATTTATCTTCTATTTCACTTTGCTTGCCAATATTTTTTATTAAATTACCTTCGACCACCACTATTCCATCCTTAATAATATCCAAACCAGAGTTCATTGGTAAAACATATTTTCCCCTGATTATCAAATCACACTTTTCCATATGTCTCCCTGGAGCAAAGCGATGGTGCCCTGTCGTTTTCGCTCCAATTATTTATTAACTAAATGCTCCACGATTTTCACCATCCTCTCATTCGCCTCCTTTTTCATAACATCACTTATATTTTTTCCTAATAACTCCCTTAATATCTTGTCATTTAATAATTTTTTTATATTATCAATAAATTCTTCTGCCGTCAATTCGCTTTGATCTAAAACAATCGCCGCTTCCTTTTCTTTAAAAATTTTAGCATTATCCTCTTGGTGTGTATCCGGCATAGGAATTAATATTGAAGGCTTTCCTAGATATGATAACTCAGTTAATAATCCTAGCCCGCACCTTGAAACAACCACATCAGCGACCCTTAAAGCTCCCGCCATTTTCTGCGCATCCAAAAATTCATATGTATAGTAATTTGTTTTTGTGTTTTTGTGTTTTTGTATTTTCTTGTTCTTCCCAGTTACATGAACCACCTGACAAAACTTAACTAATTCATCCAGGCTCTGATAAATTAACTCATTAATCGCCTTAGCTCCTGTGCCGCCACCAACCATCAAGACAACTGGCATGCCTTTATCCAAATTGAAATACTTTTTTATCTTCTCAATCGTCAATCGACAATCGTCAATCGACAATCGAACAGGGTTTCCAATCCAAGTTGCTTTCTTTCCATAATGCATTAAAGAATCCTTAAAAGTCACGGTAATTTTATCTGCAAACGGCGCCATTAGCTTATTAGCCAGACCGGGCCGTGCATCCTGCTGATGGATTAAAACTTTCACTCTTAATAGCCAGGCCGCCCAGATAACCGGCACGCTAATAAAACTACCAGCGCTCATTACTAAACCAGGTTTCCATTTTAAAATAATGAAGATTGCCTGAAAAAAACCAATCTTTACTTTAAAAACATCAATAAAATTTTTCCAGCTGAAATACCTTCTCAATTTACCACCAGCAATAGTTTTAAACTCAATGCCAACTTTCTTAACCATCTCTCTCTCAGGCCCATCCTTTGTGCCTAACCACAAAAAATCATACTGACACTCAGTGTCCCCTTTAACACTAAGTGTCTTGGCGTTTTGTATTTCATCAACAATAGCCAAAAGCGGTGACACTGAACCGCCAGTCCCACCACCAGTCAATAGTATTTTCTTTACTTTATTATAACTCATAACTTATAACTTATAACTCGTGATTGTTGCTTATAATTTTAGTTATAGGTTATAGGTTATAAGTTATTTAACAGTTAATTCTCATCGCGTCTGTTTACTTATATTAACCAATATCCCCATTGCAATCAAGGCTGAAATTATAGCCGAACCGCCATAGCTAATAAAGGGCAAGGGTACACCAGTCATAGGCAGTAAATTTACCATTCCCCCGATATTAATAAGAGCCTGCAGAGTAATCCAGCTAACAATACCAATCGCTAAAATTCGGCCAAAACCGTCTGGAGCGTATTTAGATATTAGATAACCACGATAAAAGATATAAATATATAAAACCACTAATAAGCCGCTAAAAATTAATCCAGTTTCTTCAGCAATAATAGAAAAAATTGAATCACCTTGAATTTCCGGTAAATACATAAATTTCTGCCTGCTTTCCCCCAATCCTCTGCCTAGCCAACCGCCGGAACCGATGGCAATTAGCGACTGGTTAACCTGATAGCAGACGTCATTAGTGCTAAATTCAGGGTTTAGCATGCATTGAAATCGATCCATCTGATAAGGTTTAAAATTGACCATAAGAGCAAAAGATAGAATGCTTAAAATAATCATTATTATAATATGGCCAATTTTTCCTCCTCCAACAAAATAAACAATTAAAGAGGTAATAGATATAATAGATAAAGTCCCAATATCCGGTTGAAGAATCATTAATAGCCCGATAAAACCTAAAATCATCACAAATGGCCCTGAACCTTGATAAAAATCTGTTATCTTTTTACCGCGAGACTCTAGCCAAGCAGCTAAATAAAATAGAAAAGTCAATTTTACAAATTCAGAAGGTTGGAGAGAAAAACCAAATACATTTATCCAACTCTTCGCCTTTCCCCAGCCGGCTTTAAGTCCCGGGATAAAAACTAGAACAAGCAGGATAATGGAAAAAATTAAAAAAGGAAGAGCATATTTCTTCCATCTATGATAATCTACTCGAGATACAAACCAACCTGCCACTAAACCTAATAATAGGCCAAACAATTGGTGCTTAAAATAATAATAGCTATCACCAAACTTAGCGTAAGCAACTACTGAAGAAACACTAGAAAGCATAACTAGCCCAAAAGAGATAATAATCCCGACTACTACAATTAAGCTTTTATCGGGCTCATGTTCATTCACTCGATGTTCTAATAATTTATAAACTATTTGTTTTAAAGTCGACATAAGTGATTTATAATTGATGCCTGCCTATAGGCAGATAGACAAAATTTTCTTGTTAGCTAAATCAAGCTTAGGATAAAATTTGGACATCGCCAGAGATTGTAAGCTTATCACTGGCTAAACTCAAAGGCTTGTTAATCTTATAAACGGTAGCCTTTTGGCCTGATACAAGTGTGCTATATTCTCTAATAATTCTCAATTCATCTGAAAATTTTCTTAAAACTTTTTCAAATAATTCTTTTTGAGAAATTAAAATCACTATAATTCCCCCCATTCTTAAAATACGATTAAATTCTTTAAGCATGTTTAGATAAAAATTATCAAGATCCATATTTTTAAAATGAAGCCCCCATGGCGGATCTGTCACGATTTTATCAATCTCATTATCTTCAATTTCTTTCAGGTAAACGGCATCCCAATATTTAATTAACAGCTTATCTTTTATCCTCGCATTATTAATATTTTTTACTTTTAACCGTAAATTATCAATAATTTTTGAATTATTGTCGCTAGCAATTACATACTTACAAGGATATGACAATACTCTTTCAATGGGTATTGCGCCAGAACCGCAAAAAGGATCTAGACATATTTCTTTAGAGCTAGGCTCTGAAATTAAACATAAAATATGGGCTAACTCAGATCTTAGCTCGCCTTTAGCCAAATATTTTTCTTGATCGTGGTTCTGAGTAAAACGCATACCAAAAAATCCAACCCCTTCCCTTCTCAACATAAGCCAAAATTCTATATCAGGTTTGCTTCGGCTAACTTTAAGTGTTGTAATTTTAGAAAATTTTTTTTCCAGATCTGAAATTAAACTTCTGCTCGTAGGAATCATTCTATTTTCTTTTGAAATAATTACTCTAAAAAAACACTTTTTGGCCGGAAGATTTTTTAAAATAAGTCTTGGTAATTTCTGATCATTATTTATTTTTTTTATCAATTGATTTAATGATTCATTCTCAGTTCTTTTAAATAATTTTAATAAAACAAAACTATTATTAAAAAAGCGAATTTCTTTAATATTCTCTAAGTTGGAGCTTGTTCGGTAGATTATTAAACCATCAAAAATATTAATTATATCTGCATCTCTAATTTTTTGTCTTAAGGATTCCTTAATTAAACTATTGAAACCTGTAATAAAAGTTGAAAAATATGTAATCATAAATTAAAAATCGTTAATCAATAATTTATAGCGTTTTATCCAACAAGAATAATATTAAACCTATGGTGGCGGTTATTCCGGCAATTACCCAAAAACGCATAACAATTTTCGGCTCTGACCATCCTTTAGCTTCAAGATGGTGATGGATGGGAGCGGATAAAAAGACTTTTTTATTAAACCATTTTTTTGAATTAACTTGAATTAAGAAAGACATAGCCTCAACAACAAACAAAAAACCTATAATAGGCAAAAGTAAAGCATAGTTGGTAAGCATAGCAATAATACCCAAAGTAACTCCAAGGCTCATTGCTCCGGTATCACCCATAATAAAACGAGCTGGTATAATATTAAACCACAAAAAAGCCAATAAAGCCCCAACAATTACGCCGCAAAAAGTAGCTAAATCGTAACGGCCCAAGGAAAAAGCTATCACTCCGAATGCCGCATAAGAGATTAATAAAGTGCCGCCAGCTAATCCATCTAAGCCGTCAATTTCATTTACAGAAAAAGCTGTGCCAACAATAACAAAAATAAAAAAGGGAATATACCACCAGCTAATTTCAAAATTTCCTAAAAAAGGAATGTGAAGCACTGTCCAATCTAATTTAAAGTAAAACCACCAAGCGCCCACCAAAGCGATTATAGTATAAATAAATAATCTATGTTTCATTTTTAGTCCTCCTCCCCCTAATATTCCTTTTTTCCGTACATCTAGCCAATCGTCAAATAAACCGACTAAAGCAGTAGCTACTAAAGCTCCTAAAGGCAAAAGGGTTTCACTGCGTGTTAAAAAATTCAAACTTTTGAAAAAATCCCATGGTAATATTTTTGCTAAATAAAAAAAGAGCAAACTAAATATCAAAACAGTTATCCAGATAAGTAAGCCCCCCATAGTCGGAGTTCCGGCTTTATGAGCATGCAATTTCGAATACAAAGGCGTTGCGCCATTATTCCTAATCTGCTTGCCCATCTTATATTTGTATAAAAAATGAGTCAGCAGTGGCGTCCAAGAAAGGGCGAAAACAAAGGCCATGGTAGTTAGTAAAAGAATTTTTATAATATAAAAATCAATCATAAACAATTCTACTAATTACGAATAAATTACGAATTTACTAATAGTTCTATGATTATAGACTAATTTAATAAATATTTTATTTGTAAATTTGTATAAAATTTGTAATTTGTAGGCTATCTAAAATTAATTAAATAAATTGAAGCTAAATTTATAAGTAAAAATATATTAACTACTGCTCCGGTAGCTAATAATAAATTAGAGATGAATTTAAAGTTATCATGGCGCGAAAAGCTAAATAATAAAATAATGTTAATTGTAATTATAATAAGTCCTAAAAATGGTATAGTATATATTTTCTCAACACCGCCTATAAAATCAACCCCAAAATCAACATTATAATGCAAAACAATTAAATCTTGGCTAACATTTATCTTAATTAAATAGGAAGCTAACCACAAAAAAAGATTTAGTCCTATTGATATAATTAGATAAATACGTATATAGAAAAAACTAATTAAATAAAAAACAGAACTAAAAAATTTTTGATATCCTAAAGTAAAAATATTATAATATCTTGATATATCAAACATAAAACTATTTTAAGATTCTGCAAAATAATTTAGAATCATCTTAAACTAAAAAACCTAAAACCTTTATTGCTTTTTTCTAGTTATTTTCAATACACTTTTTTAATAAAATAATAGCCCTTTTACTATATAAAAATTTACCGTAGTCTAAAAGATATATCCACTCGCCTGCGCAGGCTAGAATCAAGCATTCGGAGACAGCCTCTTTTAACTTATATTCTTAAAATAGAAGATGTATAGTATCTCCTTCGGCTTCTTGAACGATTTACAGATACTTTACTTTTCTTTTAATTTTAGAGTCGCTTGTATTTACTTTAGCATATCTTGGCTAAAATATAAAGACCCTTAAACTTGTTCATTATTATTATAATGTGTTATAATATTGATAGTTAACATATAAATTAAAAGATGAATGGAAATAATAACATAATAAACACCTTAAAAATATGCTAAATAAAAAACAAATAAAAATAGTCTTAGAAAAAGCAGAAATTTTATCTAGTAATGATTATAAAAAATTTGCTAAAGAAGCAGAAGAAAGCGGTAAAAAAATTGAAGATTACCTTATTGAGAAAAAAATTATTACTCCTCTCTCTTTGTATGAAAGCGCCGCTCAATATTTTAAAATTCCTTTTATAAATCTTAAGGGCCAAAATATACGCAAAGATATTTTATTTAGCGTTCCTGAACCAATTGCTACCGCTCATAATTTAATTACTTTTGATAGCGACAATAAAACAATAAAAATAGCAACTTCTAACCCTGGCAACTTGGAAATATTTGAATTTATTAAAAAGAAGACCGGACTTGAGCCAAGTATATATTTAACAACGCCAGACAGCATTAAAGAGGGACTCAAACAATACCACAAAAGCTTAAAAGCTGAGTTTAGCTATTTAACAAAAAGCTCAGGCAAAAAAGACGACCAAGCCTTGCCAGACATGATCGGGGGAAAGAAGGAATTAAAAAAACTAGCGCAAGACTTGCCGGTAGTTAGGATAGTTGACACTCTATTAGAATATGCAATTTTTCAAGAGGCAAGCGATATCCATATTGAACCGGAAGAAAAAGATATGATTGTCCGCTACCGGATAGATGGAATACTCCACAATGTTATGACCTTGCCTAAAAGCGTGCAGGCAGGCATAATTGCCAGAATAAAAATATTAGCCAACCTTAAAGTTGACGAGCATCGGCTCCCGCAAGACGGACGCTTTAAAATTTCAAATGAAGAGTATAAAATTTCTTTCAGAGTCTCTATAATCCCTACTATTGAGGGTGAAAAAATTGTTATGCGTCTCCTGAATGAAAAAGCTCAAATTCTAAATTTAGAACAACTCGGGTTCCAGCCAAAAAGTTTTGAAATTATTAAAAGAAATGTGAAAAAACCGCACGGTATGGTATTAGTTACCGGCCCAACAGGATCTGGTAAAACCACTACCCTATACACTATCTTAAACATTCTAAATAAGCCAGAAGTAAATATTTCCACCGTTGAAGATCCGATTGAATATCGAATGCCAAGAATAAACCAATCGCAGATAAACCCTAGAATTGGTTTTACATTTGCGATCGGACTAAGATCAATTTTGCGCCAAGATCCTGACATAATTATGGTGGGGGAAATTCGTGATGAAGAAACTGCTGAAATTGCTGTCCACGCCGCCATGACGGGCCATCTAGTCCTTTCCACTCTGCATACTAATGATGCTGTCACCACTCTCCCCCGCTTAAGCGATATGGGAATACCTTCATTTCTAATCGCCACAACTACTAACGTTATTATTGCTCAACGTCTAGTTAGAAAAATTTGCCCCAACTGTATTCAGAGCTATAATTTAGATAAACAAACCGTGGAAGAATTAAATAAACAGCTTAATGTTACTAACCTATTAAAAACATTAGAAGAAGAAAAAGCTATCCTTCATTCAAAGGGCGGTATCGAATCCTTGCTTTTTTACCGCGGTAAAGGATGTAAAAAATGCAATGATTCTGGTTATAAAGGACGCATAGGAATTTATGAGACATTGGAAATAACTAGGGAAATTTCAGATCTTATTCTAAAAAAAGCCGGATCTAACGAGATTAAAGAAACATCTGAAAAACAAGGGATGCTAACAATTGTAGAAGACGGTTTTATTAAAGCTAAAAACGGTATTACAACCATTGAAGAGATAATGAGAGTTTCTAAGGAATGACGATTTTCGATTGACGATTTGTGATTATCAATTTATTGTATTATTGTTATACCAAACGAATTTATAAATTTTTTATGCATTTACTAAATACCGACTTAAATATTATCAATTCGCATCATTTGCATTCCTGTCTGCCGACAGGCAGGTATTCGCGGATTAGCATCATACTCATATGAATATCTTTTGCATAATCCCTGCTTATAACGAAGAAAAGACCATTGAAGAAGTTATAAATAAAGTTAAGCCATTAGTTGATAAAGTGGTGGTAGTTGATGATGCTTCAACAGACAAAACCTATCAACTTGCTAAAAAGCATACTATTACAGTTTTAAGGCATATTATTAATAGAGGCCAGGGCGCCGCTTTGCAAACCGGTAATGAATATGCTATAAACAAGGGAGCAGACATTATTGTCCACTTTGACGCTGATGGTCAATTTTTGGCCCAAGATTTAAAAGATATTATTGCCCCTATTAAATTCGGGGAAGCGGATATTGTTTTTGGTTCAAGGTTTTTAGAAAAAAAATCAAATATGCCTTGGTTTAAGAGATATGTTATTATGCCCCTGGCAAAACTTGTGAATAATTTAACTATTAAGGCTCCCCTAACTGATCCACAGAATGGTTTTCGCGCCTTGGCCGCAAACGCATCTAAAAAAATAATTATTGAGCAGGATGGCATGGCACATTGCACGGAAATAATTATGAAAGCCCTGCGATATAAATTAAAGATAAAGGAAGTGCCGGTTACAATTATTTATCATTCCTTTGGGCAGAAATTTTCAGGCGGTATAAAAATTATTAAAGATTTAATAATTTCAAAATTATTAAATTAAATTAAAGCTAATTATGATTCAACAAGTTCTTGCCTTAATTATTATTGCCTACTTTTTAGCTCGCCTTTTTTGGCAGAAACAAAAAAATCAAATTGGAGCTAATGAATTTTTATTTTGGTTATTTTTTTGGCTATTAGCGGCTGGAGCAATTATAAGTTTAAAGTGGATTGACGATTTAGTAGCTGGCCTAGGATTTTCCGGATCGGGTATAGAAGTTCTTATTTATGTCGCAATCGCCATGCTTTTTTACCTAGTTTTTAAATTACGCTTACGGCTTGAAAAAATTGAAAGAGATATTACGAAAATAGTAAGAGCCATTTCTTTAAAAAATAAGAAATGATATTATGAAAATTGCTCAAATAGTATGCGCCTATCCTCCCTATAAAGGAGGAATTGGCAATGTAGCTTTAAAGCATGCGGAAATTTTATTTAACCAAGGTCATGAAATTACAACTTTTACACCTGGTTATAAAAACGAAAAAAATAATGAAAATGTAATTAGACTAAGGTCTTGGTTGAAATATGGGAAAGGGGCTTTTTTGCCCCAGCTTTTTTTTATATTAAAAAATTTCGATATTATTTATCTGCATTACCCTTTTTTTGGAACCGCTGAAATTGTTTGGCTTTTTAAAATTTTTCACCCTGGAAAAAAATTGATAATCCATTATCATATGGATGTTACCGGGCTCTCACTATCTGCTAAAATATTAAGTATACCAAACAGGTTAATCCGTAATTCATTATTTAAGAAAGCAGATATAATTACTTGTGCCAGTTTAGACTACATTAAAAATAGTGAAATTGCTATTATCTATAAAAAATACATAAGCAAATTTAAAGAAATTCCTTTCGGAGTTGACATTAATAAATTTACACCCCGAAATATCCCGACCCCTAATAAGGGGGGGGTATTAAATATCCTTTTTGTGGGCGGTCTTGATAAAGCGCATTATTTTAAAGGTGTAGATATTTTACTAAAATCGGCTGCTAAGTTAAAAACAAAAAATTGGCAACTGTTAATAGTCGGCAATGGAGAATTAAAAATCCAATATCAAAAACAAGCCCAAGGATTAAGAATTCATGATAAAGTAAAATTTTTAGAAAATATTAAAAGTGATGAACTGCCAAGGATATACCAGGAAGCTGATCTTTTTGTCCTGCCTTCTATAAATAAAAACGAAGCTTTTGGTCTTGTTTTATTAGAATCTATGGCCTCTGGTGTGCCGGTTATTGCCAGTAACTTACCAGGAGTAAGAAGTGTTTTTCAAAACGGAATTCATGGATTTTTAACAAAGCCAGGCAACTCTGATGATTTAAGAAATAAAATTGAATTAATTCTTAAAGATAAAAATTTGAGAAAAAAAATGAGCCAAACAAGTAGAAAACTGGCGGAAGAAAGATACGGATGGGAAAAAATAGATAAGAGATTAAATAGAATATTCGTAAATTCATAATTACTTAGTAATTTATAGGATATGAAAATCTGCCTAATAAACAATTTATATAAGCCTTATGACCGTGGTGGAGCAGTTCGTATTTTAGATATGATCGCCCATGGCTTAAAACAAGCTCATCATGATGTTTTTATTATTTCTAGCAGACCTTTCACTAATGCTAAGAAAAAACAGGAAAAAGAAAACGATATAAAAACTTACTATTTTCGAACTTTTAATATAACCTCTTATTATAACCTTGGTTACATTCCAATAATTTTTAGAATCTTTTGGCATTTGCTGGATATGTTTGATATTGGCAGTTATTTAAAAATAAAAAAAATTCTAAAAAAAGAAAAACCCGAGATCGTAAATACTCACAACTTAAAAGGAGTTGGCTTTTTAATACCGAAATTAATAAAAAAGTTAAATATCAAACATGTTCACACTCTTCACGATATTCAATTGCTCCATCCATCGGGATTAATGCTCTGCGGCAAAGAAAAAAGACTAAATAATATTTTAAGCAAAATCTATTCTTATTTTTGTCGCTATTTATTTAGTTCGCCGGATATAATAATCTCTCCTTCAAAATGGCTGGCTAATTTGCATCTTGATAAAGGATTTTTTAAAAACTCTAAATTATTTATTTTGCCTAATCCTATTGAAGAAAATAATCTGCATAAAAAACTTCAGATTAAGCGGTCTAAAAAATTTAGATTTTTATATGTTGGTCAAATTGAAGAACATAAAGGCATACTTTTTTTAATTAAAACTCTTAAATTGCTTAGCGACGATTCAAATAATGATAATTTTGAGTTGGTAATAGTTGGCGTAGGGTCAAAAATAAAAAAAGCTAGAAAACTAGCTAGAAATGACATAAATATTATTTTTAAAAAATGGGAAAATAAAGATGATGGGATAAAAGAAATGTTAAAGTCAGACTGTTTAATTGTTCCCTCTCTTTGTTATGAAAATTCACCAACCGTAATTTATGAAGCCGCTTCGGTTGGACTGCCAGTTATTGCCTCACGAATCGGAGGTATTGCAGAATTAATTCATGAATTCGGAGGATTTTTATTTAAACCTGGAAATGAAAGTGATTTAATGTACCAGATGGGATGGGTAATGGAAAATTCAAAAGATTTAGAAAAAATCAGGGAAATGGAAATAAAAAAAATAAAAAAATTTTCAATAGAAAACTACCTTGAGAAAATATTATTCTTTTTAAAAAATAATCTACTAACTAAATAATTAGTGGGTTTTCTTTATATACCCGGTTTCTCTCTGCACACATTAAAAATATTTCCATTACTTCTTTTCTTCCAGAGAGCATCTTGATTAAAACCTAATGAAAACATCCAAGCTTCGCGGCTTGGTTTTTTCTTTGTATTCTTTAGTGATTTTCTCAAATTTATCCATATCTATATCGTCCAAGGCCACTTCCCGGCGTAAAGTTATTATTTCTTCAGATTGAGTAATGGTCATGTAAAAATTCTTGTATAAAAATAAAAAAACTAATACAAAAATAATAAGACTGATAAAAATAATTAAACTATAAAAATAAAAAAATATTTTGCTGCTAGAAATTTTTAATTTAATCATACTTAATACTTATTATTTCTAATTCTATTATAATAATGTTAATCAATATTCATAACCCATTAAGCTAATGCTTACTATTTACAAATGATTTCCGTTTCTAAAATTATTATTGTTTCCAGTAAGTATTAGCTTGAATTAATAGACTTACAATGTTTCGGCCATCTCCTTCACTAGTAGTTGATACTTGCTGTGAACCAGACTTTATATCTATAGATTTAATATTAATATAATAACCTAAAGCCTCTAGATCTGTTAAATATTTCAACTGATTAGAAAAATCTCCTTGGGTTAGTAATTGAACTGGGACTTCCTTATAGCGACCTTCGTACTCTTCCGACGATGATAATAAATTTATTTTTTGTATTATGCTATTCTTGCCCGCAATGCCCTCTAGGGTGGTAATAAAATCTAAGCTGCTAGCTTGATTAATAAATATTTGATCAAATATTTTTATGCTCGCTTCAATTTTATTTAACTTTTCTGAAAGTGCCTTTAGATTTTGCCCTTTAAAATATTTTTGCTCTAATTCTAATCTTTGGAATTCAATTTCCTCTTTAATGCTTTTTATATCGCGAATCGCGGGAAAAACTATAAAATAAATAATACTTATAATAAACAAAAAAAGGGTAATAATACTTACTATTATTTTATTTTTTAAATTCAATTTTATTAAATCTTTTGATGGCATAAAAAGCTAAATTTTTTTTATCCTCTTCCTATCGAGGTATTCAAATAATTATATAAATATTTATCCATAATCTAATAATTTATTTATATTCACTTAAATCTAACCCTGCTTTAATTTCAAAATTAATATTTTCCTTTTCTAGAATATTTTGAATAGGAAAATCTATATTAATAAACACTTTTGAACTCTCAAGTCCTTTCTTTAAGTTCAGTAAACCATCCCTTGTTTTAGCTATGCCCTTAAATATTGCTTCATTTCTCTCTTTATTAACTTCAATAAAGTTAAAAGAGACATCATCGTTAACATTTTCTGCGATATCTTCAAATAAAAACGACCAGGCAATAAAATCATTTTGCACTTTATCTATATAATCAATTTTTGCAATTACTTCTTTTACTCTTGTATTGCGAGCTTGGCTACTCTTAGTTATTAAAGTTGTTTGCTCTACAATTTCATTAAAGTTATTTTGCATTATTATCTTGGCCGTTAAAATAACGATTGCAACAAAAAAAGTTACGGCAATTAATATATAATTAGCCTTCTTCAGCATTTCATAAATATGCCTTAATTTTATTTCATTTTTTAATTCTTGGGAAACTAAATTAAGTTTTAACATAGTATTTTTTTATATTCTATCAATAAAAATTCTGCGTAAAGCTAGGCCAATTGCCGTAGTAAAAATCAAACTTGAATTCTGGCGAATTGATATATTTTTTTCCTTTTCAATTTTCTTGTTTTTATCAGTCTTTAGTATTAGTTTACTGCCTTTATTTTTAATATTTAAATCATAATTATCTGCTAAAATCTCAATAAATTTTTCTTTCTCCTTGCCTAGATTTATTAACGGATCTCCTTTTTTAACCAGAGTTGAGACTGATTGTCTAATTATTTCATCAATGCCTTCAATATTAGAACCGCCTCCGCAAAGCAATATACAATCGATTGGACCGCGGTCAGAAAAACCATTATTATAAAATTCAAGCGCTTTACTCACTTTGTTATTCAAATCATTAATCATTCCTGATAATATTTTATAAACTACCCCATTTGCTTTGCTTTTATCTAATCCGCATACGATTTTTGCTTTCTCGGCCTGATCTATTTCAATCTCTAGGCTATCGGCAATATTCTTTGTTATCTCATCTCCTGAAATAGGCATGCTAACTGTGAACAGGATCGTATTCTTTGAATAAACAACCATGCTAGTTCGAGTAGCTCCCATGTCAATAATCGCGTAGTTTTTATTATAAGGACCTTTGAAATCAAGAGATTCTTCACTTAAAAGACTACGGCATAAAGATATTGGCTCAATCTCTAATCCTTCTACTGATAGCCCGGCTCTATCTAATGATTCAGTATATTGATTAACAATATTTTTCGGGGAAGCTCCAATTAAAACTTGCTGGACATCTTCTTTGTCACTAATAACCTGCCAATCATAATATATTTCATCAATCAGCATAGGCACATGTTTCTCGATTTCCGACTCAATAATATCTGATAAATTATTTGGTGTCTTTTTAATTTCTATTAGCTTAATAAAAGTCTTCTTCTCTGGCAAACATGCTACTACATTATCAGAAGTAATTCTGCCATACCTTGGTTTATCTATTAATTTTCTTATCATTTTAACTATTTCCTCTTGATTTTTTATTTCTCCATTGACAATTAAACCGCTAGGCAAGCTAACCTTGCTTATACATTGAATTTTAATTTTATTTCCCTTTTTTTGAAGCTGAACTAACTTTAAAGACAACTCCGATATATCTAAACCAACTGAAAATTGGGAATTATTTAAGAAAAGCATAATATTTGAATTTCTAAATTATAATTTCTAATGCCTAATCTATTAGAAATTAAAAATTGTAATTTAGAAATTTTCCAATCTTTAATACAGATAACAACTATTTATATTATATCATAAGACAAAAACCAATAATACTCTATAAACTTCTAATATTCTTCTTCCCAGTGTTCAAAGGTTATAATTGGTGAAAATTCAGCTGAACTAAATATGCCAGCGATCGTTTCGGTGTTATAATAAATATTAACTGTGCGAGGAGTACTCTCAATTTTTGCATCATGACCACCGACTGCGGCACCGTAAATATTAAAATCATACCCTGTAGTTACATTATTCGTTACTACATCATGGCTAGCATAAATTAACCCGTTTATATTTACATCGCCAGTATATTCCTTAAAATCAATATCGTGTTTAACTAAAATTCCCGATGGTTTTCCAGGAGTATTGTTAACTGTAAGTGTGTTATAGCCGCATCTATCATTCCAACATTCATTTTCACCTACTTTAAAATCATGTTCTACAACAAGTATGCCATTAATAATTAAAGTTTGCCCCCCCCTTAATTCTATATCTTTATCCACGTAAGTAATATCATCATTTAATGTTAAAGTTTGGTTAGACCACATTAAATCTTCAAAATCATCATCATCGTAAACAACATTAGCTCTATTTTTATATGAATTAGGATCGCTTGAATAAAAATCAATGGCTGGTATATCTATTTCTATTGATGTAGGTACATCTATAACTCCTCCAACAGTCGTAGAGGCTTGTGAATCAACATCAAAGCTATGCCCAACCATTACATCATGTTCAAAAAAAACGTCGCTAGAACTACCATCAATATTAATATCGTGATTAGAAAAAGTATCGCCACCGTAAAAATATACAGCACTATTATTAATATTTATATCGTGATTGCCATAAGCTGCTACATCTCCTTCCAATCCCCCCACCAAAGCTTTATATATCTTAGCTCTAACAATCCTTCGGCTAACCTTACCATCCCCTACGTCTATTGCTCCCTCGGATACTATTTCACCGTTAGCAAAGCCAGAATTAGCAATAGCTACTGTGTATGAACCACTACCTGCTCCAAAGGGATTATCTCTATCAAACTCTTCAGCCCAGCCTGAATTTGTTTCAAAGTTATTTTTATAAACAGTATCATTTTTTAATTTCCATACCATTTCATTAAAGCCGGCTTCAGCTAAATAATAAGTTTTTGCTCCCAAAGCTTGATTATGAGCAATTTGTTTTTCAGTTAAAGAAAAGCTTAAAAAATAGATAGCCAAAAACAAAATCAAGGTCATTAGTAATATGGTAATAATTAAAGCAACTCCTTTCCTATTTTTTGTAGAATATATATATTTCATCTTAATGGTTAATTACTCAGTTAGCCAGTTACGTGGTTTTTAGTTTCATTTAAAGCGAATGTCACAACTAAATTGCCAATGAACTAATTACGAGTAAAAATGCTTGAATTTATATTAAAAGCCTCTTGAGCTTTAGCTAATTCCAAGGATACGTTAATCAACCCTCCTGATCCCCAAAAATCTAAATCACTAAAATATTCTCCAACTATTAAATCGCCTAGATCTATTACTTCAGGCTCACCACCAAACTCATCTCGGCTATAATAGCTTACATAAGTATCTTCATCTGGCTCAAAATAATAAGCAGTGTACGCTCGATACAAGTCAGTTCCGTTTAAATGATAACGTAAATAAGTTATTTGATTTACATCATGTCCATCCTGAAAAAAAATTTCCGCCACCGCACTCCCTTCGGTTTCGGGTAAATTAGTAATAATATCAACTGATTGGCGCAACTCTCTTGATATTCTATCTAATGATACTCGAGCATTCTGAACTAATTCACTCTTATTAGAGCCTTTGTTATATGAAAACTGTGACAGTGAATACATTGAATTAACAAGTAAAATAACAATAGTAAATAAAGAAATACTAACTAAAATTTCTAATACTGTAAAACCATTTTTTATTCCTTTCATAACTTTCTTGTCATTTATTGTTATTATTTAATATTATAGTGATAAATTGTTCTTATTATTTAGGGCTTACAGGTTTCGTTAGATGAAAGATTGGGATTTCTTATTCGCTCTTTTGTGAAAAATGAATTTAATACCAAACTAAATTAATTCATTCCACATAAATCCTCTCTTAAGAGGGAATTAAAGGGGGGTGTTACATTATATAAATAGCGCAAATTAGTTTCGTTTAGTATAGCCCTTAATCCTGTATCTCTTATTGCTCGCTTATTAAAGTTTTTATACTATAACTTTTTTCTGTTTTTGATATGGCATTATTATAATAAATCGTAGAAGAAATCTTTTTCATGCCCATGCCCCCAACAACTTCATTTAAATCTCCGTCTACGTAGCTTACTTCTGTTTGTCTTTGAAAAAAATATAAATAGCTTGAAGAATCGTTAGATAAACGATGTTTCTCTTCTATTATACCAACACTGATATTGGCATACCCCAAAGAAACTAGTTCTTCTATCTTATCTTGAGCTAAATAAGAAGCAGTGGTTGTGTTTTCTCCTTCTTTAGTAATTGATAAACCAAAAGGAAATGAAAAAACTAAACCGACAAAAGCTACTGTTAAAATAGTTAAAGCGACCATAATCTCTATTAGAGATAAACCTTGTTGAAATTTTAAAATATTTCTATAAGTCATAAACTTGTTGAGTGAACTCATCTAAGATATAAGAATATTGCGCTAAAAATCGCTATTCTAACTTTATATAACCAGAAGGTTTAATATTTACAGTAGCAGTTACGTTATTTGTATTAACTAAAAAAATCTCTCCGGCCTGGCTTACTCCTCCATAGTAATTAAAAATTACTCTATGACCGCTTAATCCTGTGATGTCTTGAAAATTAATATTTGAATCAAACTCAACGGTTTTAATTGTAGTAGTAGCCACGTCAAGTTTAAAAATCTGGTAAAGACCATTATTTATATCAAAATTAACCGAATGGGGTATCTGTTCGGTAATAGTTAATTGCTGGGCATAGCGTAAGTCGCTTACTAAATCCCTAGCAGTAGCGCTAAGCTTTAAATTGGGTTGGTATTTTCTTAGATAAGGAATGGAAATAGTGGTTAGCAATACTATTACTCCAATAGAGACAAGTAAATTAAATAGAGAATAACCCGATTGCTCTTTTCTTAGATTATATTTATACATGATTTCGAAATATATTAATATTTTAGGACCTGCGAGTTTGAACTATTTTCCCTTTAGTGATATTCATTTGCATTTTTATAAACCACGTTTTTAATAAACAGTAAATAGTAATCAGTAATTAATAAAATAGCTAAGATTAAAATTCTATTTACCTGCCTGTCGCAGGCTGGCTGTTTACTTCACGGTAACATCAATAATAGATATAGAAACAAAAATTTTATTAAAAGAATCAAACGCGTAAGTCCTGATTTTATTACATATTTGAAGTTAATGAATACATAGGCATAACTATGGCCGCGGCCATAACACCAATTCCGCTACCTAACACAAGAATAAGTAATGGCTCAATGATGGAAGGTAAACTTTCCATAATTTCGTTAACTTCACCCTCATAAAAATCAGCTAATTCCGACAACATATTGTCAAGCTCTCCTGTTTCTTCTCCCACTGACACAATTTGGCAAACTACAGGAGGAAATAACGAGGGGTAAATATTAATCACTTCATTGATCTGGCTTCCCTTTTTAATTCTCTCTGACATGTCATTAACCGCTTTTCTATAATGAAGATTGCCTAAAACACTGGCTGTTATCTCAAAAGTTTTTATAATCATAATATCTGTTTTAAGTAAACTGCTAATTATTCTAGAAAAACGAGCTAAATTAATTTTCTTAACAATGGGAGATATAATTGGAAATTTTAAAAGTATAGCCTGAAAATAATACTTTCCTCTATATGTTCTTAAAATTTGAATAATTGATATCACAAAAATAATAAAAGCAACGGAAGCAAATATTCCATTATTTACAATGGCGTCGCTAACAGCAATTAGTATTTTAGTAATTACTGGCAACTCTGCATCAAATTCCTTTAGCATTCCTGTTAATTTTGGCACTACTACAACCATCATAAAAACACCTATCCCTCCCATAGCAAAAACGATCACCGCGGGATAAGTTAAAGCGCTTCTAACTTTAGAAATTAGTTCATGTTGTTTCTTGAGCTGGATATAAAGCTGAGACAGAATATCTTCAAGTTTCCCGGATACTTCGCCAGCTTCAATCATGCTAATAAATAACTCACCAAATACTTTCTTGTGTGAGCTTAAGCTTTCAGTAAGGCTCATCCCTTTTTCTACTTTTTGTTCAACATCTTTGATAACTTTAGAGAAAAATTTGTTGGGTGTTTGCTTGGATAATGTTTCTAAGCCAGCCGATAATGAAATACCTGACTTAAGCATTATGGCTAAATATTGAACAAAAAAAAGCTTCTCTTTTAAAGGCACCCGAGAAAAACGATAAAGAAAATTATTAATCTTCTCCATAAAAGGAAGAGAATCTTTATTTTTTTCCTTCTCAAAACTACTATCTTCTTTTGAACCAGTTTCTTTTGTTAAATCATCATTAACAGAGCCTTCTTCTGTATTATTTATCTTTTTAGGTAAATTAATTGGCATAATAGAAATTTATTAATTTATAATAAATATTTAATAACAATAGCGCTTTTGTGCTAACTAATAAACTACGGCCACAAATTAAAATGTTTACAAAACTATCTTGTCAAATAAATTAGAAATTTTTAACGCCTTTTAAACCTTTATTTGCCCTTAAATCATCTATTGTTTTGTTAAGTCCTTTTTCTAATGTAATAATTGGCATCCAGCCCAATTCATTGCGAGCTTTACTAATATCGGGTAATCTCAAGGGGGTCATGAATAAATTCTCTTTTGCGTAAGTTATATTTGATTTTGATCCAACTATCTCAATAATATTTTTCGCTAAATCGGTTATGTTAACATCAAGGTCTGAGCCTATATTTATCGGCCCTTTAAAATCGGTTTCCATCATCTTTAAGCAGCCGTCTAAGCAATCATTAACGTAGCAAAAAGCTGAAGAAAAATCCTTATCGCCAAGAATAACCAAATCTTTGTTGTCTAAAGCATCTCTTATAAAATCAGGCACCATCTGATCATCATTAAGCTTCATCCTGGGACCGTAGATTCTAAATAAGCGTACGATTTTAGCGTCAATATTATAAACATCTCTATAATTTATAGTTAATGTTTCAGCAAACCTTTTGCCCTCGTCATAAGAACTTCTTTTTGATAGCATGTCAACTGCGCCCATATTTTCTTCTTTAATTCTTTTGTTGTCTTCTTGCCTGGGGCCGTAAACTACAGAAGATGAAAAATGCATAAACTTAGCTTTATACTTAATGACTAAATCAAGAATATTTTTTATGCCATATGAATTAGCTAATAAAGTAGCCATTTTATTTTTCTCAAAATCCTTAGGAGACATTGGGCAGGCTAAATTGTATATTTCTTGAACCCCCTGGAATTGAATCTTGAATTTCTGTAATCCCGGCAAGCTTTCTAAGTCAATAGGTTCTGTAATATCATGCCTTATAAACGAAAAATTAGGCTCAGCCAATAGATGATCAATATTCTTTTCATCACCTGTGGAAAAATTATCTACGCAAATCACTTTACTTGTTTTTATTAATTCATCACAAAGGTGCGATCCTATAAAACCCGCTCCTCCTGTTACTAAAACATTTTTTTTATCAAAAATTGCGTGTTTAGTCATATTGTTTTAAGATACTTTAAAATTTTAATTTTTTATTAACTATATAGTTATTATACCATAAATACCTTAAACTACTCAAATATACTGCTTCTAATAACTTATTATATTCTTTATCTAATATAGACATGCATCGGATATTTCAAACTTTAAACGGCGGAGAACTTCTAGGGCGTTGACGGCATCCCCTAGAAAATATCTCTTACCATCTTTTTGGCTGATATACCAAGCTTCTCCGCTATTTTCTATTTGCAAGAATACTTTTCCTTTTTGATTATTTGAAAAATCTTTATCAATTGGTAATTTTATTGGGTACTGATTAATTGGATCATATCCACTTTCTAATTCAACTTTATCATCATAACCATCACTATCAGTATCAATGCTATTCTTGTCAGTGCCAATCGCATCTTCAAATAAATCCGGTAAATTATCACCGTCCACATCAGCGCCATACAAATAATCAAATTCAATAGGTATTTTATTCAAATCTTTATTAGAAATACCTACGCTTTCATTAAGTAAATCCCTATATAGAATATCAGGTCTTACACAATCTTCTACTTTTGGCTTCACTGATTGGTTATCAATCAATTTATGAGTTGATTCGGATTCATGCTTTAACAAATAAATATAACCCATGTTAAATAACAATTTTCTGAAGGCATATTTTTTTATTAAACTTTGAATTACGAAACGAAGTTTCGTAAACATAATCGCGAAGCGATTAAGAATATCTAATGAATAAGTCTAGGCGATGCAAAATCAACTTGGATTGTCCAAATTTGTTCATTAGCATGGGTGATTGTAATATTTTTCTC
>JBDRJA010000010.1:0-6098 GCA_043815345.1 Patescibacteria group bacterium
TATGTTTTACCGGGCAAGTAATCACAATAAGGTTTCTTCCATAGGCTACTGCCAGCTGAAAAATAATAAAGTTTCAAAAAGACTTAGAGAGCCGGTTCTTTTTCCCGAATATGATTACGAGAAAAAGGGCGTAGAAGATCCCAGAATTACTTTTTTAGAGGGAACATATTATCTATTCTATACCGCCTATGACGGTAAAAATGCTCTCATCGCCTACGCCACAAGTAAAGATCTTATTCATTTTACGAAACAGGGCCTTATCTCGCCGAAAATCTCTTATGATGAAGCGGAAGACATTTTTCGCGAGTCAAAAGTCAGAGAAAGATATACTATGTTCGAGATGTTTTACAAAGAGAGAGGGGGGAGAGACATTTTGTTATTTGAAAAAGATGCCTCTCTCTTTCCCCAGAAATTCAACCATAAATTTGCCCTTCTCCATCGTATTCTGCCTGGAATCCAAATTATTTACTTTAACAGTTTCTCCGAACTTACTGAAGACCGCTGGCGCGATTATTTCAAGAATTTAGGCGATTTTATTGTGATTGATCCTCTCTTTTGGTTTGAAAACCGCAACATTGGCGGTGGTTGCCCCCCCATTAAAACAAAAGACGGATGGCTTATTATCTATCATGCGGTGGAGGATACCCCTTTTGGAAAAATCTATCATGCCTCCGCCGCCCTGCTTGATCTCAAAAATCCCCTAAACGTTTTGGGGCGATTAAAAGAACCTTTATTTTCCCCAAAGACTTCTTGGGAAAAAAGCGGTATCACAAACAATGTTGTCTTTCCTACCGGAGCAGTAGTAAGAGATAAAAGACTTTATATTTATTATGGAGCTGCTGACAAGTTAATCTCCGCAAGATCTGTTGACCTCGCAGAGTTATTGACTGAACTCAAGAAAAGCTCCTTAAAATTATGAGTCCGGTCGAAGTTTTTACAGACCACGCTTGATATTTATTATTAATTATTTAAAAGGGGCTATAACACGATAGAGAAATATTCTAAAAACGTTATGAATCGACAAACAAGGTCAAAGGCAAATAAAGCAATTTCTAACCGGGCAAGTGATCAGCAAAAAGAATCTTGGATAGTTTGTCTTTCTACTTTCCCGCCACGACAGTGTGGGATAGCTACCTTTACGGCTGACCTTACTAATGCGATTGATCAAATGTTTGGACCGTCGCTTAAGTCAAAGATTATCGCGATGAATTTTACTAAAGTAAGTCATCTCCCCTATCCTAACAAAGTAATTTCCCAGATAAGTCAGTCTTGTGAAGAAGACTATATTAACGCCGCCAACAAGCTTAATCAACTCAAAGAGGTAAAACTAGTTAATATTCAACATGAATTCGGTATCTTCGGAGGGAAATATGGCGCACATCTGCTTCTCTTTCTGGCCAAACTTCAGAAGCCGGTTGTTATTACCTTTCATTCTATTGTTCCCGCTCCAGATGAAAAAATGCGCAATGTCGTTCAAGCTATAATGAAACATTCGAAAGGTATAATAGTTATGACTCAATCCTCAAAGGAAATTCTCAAGAATGATTATGGGTTAGATTCTGATCAAATCCAAGTTATCCCTCATGGAATTCATCATGTCCCCTACAGAACAAGTGAGCACGCCAAGTTTGCCTTCGGCGTTTCTGGCAAACTAATTCTCTCAACTTTTGGATTTCTTAGTCCTGGCAAGGGGGTTGAGTATGTAATTGAGGCTTTACCGCCAGTAGTAAAAAAGTTTCCTAATGTTCGATTTTTTATCGCCGGTGTTACTCATCCTGTTGTTCTGGAACAGGAAGGCGAAACCTACCGTAATTTTCTTATTAAAAAAGTTTATCAACTTGGTTTAAGTAATTATGTTTCTTTTTATAATATCTATTTTGATGTAAATAAGCTCCTTCAATTTTTAGAGGCTACCAATATTTATCTTTCCACCTCCTTAAATCCAAACCAGGCCGTTTCCGGCACTTTATCTTATGCCCTTGGCAGCGGTCGCCCGGTCATATCCACAGCCTTTGCTCAAGCCAAACAAGACATTACGAATAAGGTCGGTATATTGGTTGATTTTAAAAATCCGCGGGCTTTTACCGATGCCATTATTAAATTAGTAAGTAATAATGAATTATGTTTACAGATGGGTAAAAACGCTTATTTCCGCACCAGGCATATGACCTGGGAAAATGTCGCCTATTCCTACATGAAATATTTTTCGCAATTTGTGCCAGAACTGGTCTTGGGACAAAGAAAATTTCCGCCCATAAAACTTGATCATTTTGCTAAATTGACTGATGATTTTGGTATTATTCAATTTGCCAAGCTGACCAAACCGGATCTTTCTTCCGGATATACCGTAGACGATAATGCCCGAGCCTTAATTGCGACCGTTCTTCATTATAAAAAATTTAGGACCAATTCTGCACTAAAACTTGCTTCCATATATCTTAACTTTATTTATCAAGTAGCTAAACCCGACGGTTATTTCGATAATTATGTCAATTCAAACCGCATTATTGATATGCAAAGAAATATCCAGGAAAATTCAGAAGATTACAGCGCCAGGACCTTATATGCTCTTGCCTTAGTTTCAACTACCAAACAAATCCCCAAACGCTTTAGAAAACAAGCCCATTTTCTCTTTGAACAAAGTTTTCAGAAAAACATTGCCTTCTCCTCGCCTCGCGCTATCGCTTTTTACATTAAGGCTCTCCATTGTTTGCTTTCAAAATGGAAAGAACCCAAGGCTCTCGCTGTATTAAGGTACCAATGCGAACAACTCGTGGTTCTCTACGAGAAAAGTTGCTCACCAGACTGGGAGTGGTTTGAACATTATTTAACATATTCAAATGCCATTCTGCCAGAAGCGCTTCTCCTTGGCTACAAAATAACTGGCGAGAGAAGATATCTTGAAGTGTCTGAAAAAACTCTCAACTTCTTAATTAAACATACCTTTAAGGATAGTATATACATTCCTATTGGCCAAAGTGGCTGGTTTCCTAAGAATGGGACAAGACAGTATTTTGACCAACAACCCGAAGATGTCGCCGCCGCTGTACAAGTTCTTAACGCAATGTTTCAGGTAACAAACAGGAAACATTACAAGGAATTAGCGAATATTGCATTTAACTGGTTTCTGGGGGATAATGTTCTTGGGCAGGTTGTATACGATCGGACTACTGGAGGATGCCATGATGGCATTGGGAAACAATTTATTAACCTCAATCAGGGTGCCGAATCTACAATTTCTTACCTTTTGGCTCGCCTCTCTTTCGAGAACTAGACTCAGTTTTGCGGCCGTCAGCGCGCAGGAATTCGCTCAAAATCGGTTCGTAGATAACGCAATTTAAAATAAGGAATTTTATCTAAATCAAATAGTTGAAAATTAAATTTAATAAGTAAAAAAACCGGGAAGGGGCGGGACGGCGTTAGCTGGATATGGAAACCTTTATATAATTTGGCAACCTGTCTGCCGACAGGCAGGAACGCACTCCACAATTAATATGCGTTTACGCTTAACTTATAGAAAGCAGGTTAATTTAAAAGCGTTTGTTATTTTTTTGCCAAATTTAGAAAGCGGTGACATAGTAAAAGAATGTTGGAAACAATAATAACAATTATAATAGTTTACATCTTATTAGTTTTTATATTAGCCCGTTTTTTTATTCCTCATTTAAGTTTTAGAAAAAAACCAATTCCGGATAAAATTCCGGACAGCATGGAAAAAGTAATTAGAACGCTAAAAATAGAGTCAAAAAATAAAGAAGATTTTTTAAACAAGGCCTATAATTATCTTGGAGGAAAATATAGGTCAGAAAGATTTAATACTTTTTTTAAGTTTAATTATTTATTTAAAAGCTTAGATGAAGCCTGGGAGAAGAAAGGATATATGCCTTGCACTCAAAGCAATAATTTACTTAGAATATTTTTAATAAAAAGCGGATTTTTTAAAGAAAGGGAGATAAAAATTAAAAATGTTTTTGCAAATTTTATTCTACATCAATATTTAAAGATTAATTTAAACGATAGATGGATTAATGTTGATGTAGGAGAAAAACAAAGAGGGTTAAAGATTGGGGAGCATTTAAAGTATTTTGGGTAAGACTACAAATTACAAATTTTTTTACAAATATACAAATAGTTAATTTATTATGAAGTCTGTTTAAAACAGTAAGATGCTGCTCATAGAGAAAAGTATTTAAAAACTTTCTATAGCAAAATGTTTATCATAAATAGGCTAAATCTTATTTAACAGATTAAATGCAACAAATATTAGATTTACATATTCATTCAAGATATTCTCGGGCTTGTTCACCGCAATTGACTTTAGAAAATATTGATAAAGTCTGCCGAACTAAAGGCATTGATATTGTGGCTACGGGTGATTTTACTTTTCCAGAGTGGTTTTCTAGCATTAAAAATGAGTTGGAAATGATACACACCCCCAACCCCTCTCAAGAGGGGAATTCTGATGTTGGGCTTTATAAATTAAAATCAGCCAAAGATAATAAAATAAGTTTTATTCTTTCAACTGAACTCGCCTTAATCTATAAAGATAATGACAAGTGCCGTCGAATACATATCATGATTCAGGCGCCAAACATTGAAGCTGTAGAAGAGTTAAATAAATATTTAGATAAGAAATATAATATTAGAAGCGATGGCCGGCCAATATTAGGTATGAGTGCTCCGGATTTAGTAAAGCTTTGCTTATCAATCCATCCTAAATTTTTAATTTATCCGGCTCATATATGGACACCATGGTTCGCGGTCTTTGGTTCTAAATCCGGGTTTGATACTATGGAGGAATGTTTCCATGAACAAGTAGGGCATATTTATGCTTATGAAACCGGATTATCATCTGATCCGGAAATGAATTGGCGCATGTCCGCTTTAGACAATTTAACTTTACTTTCCAATTCAGACGCGCATAGTTTAGTTAATATTGGCCGGGAAGCTAATGTAATGGATTTAGATAAAATTACTTACGATGAAATCTATAACGTTATTTCCCTTCGGGAAAGCCGCACTACGAATGCGGCACATGCGAATAGAAAGGGAAGTAGAATGAAATATACTATAGAGTTTTATCCTGAAGAAGGCATGTATCATTATGACGGCCATCGGGAATGCGGGGTTAGATTTACTCCTGAAGAAACAAAGAAGAATAAAGGAACTTGTCCAAAATGCAAAAAGCCGCTTGTTGTTGGAGTAATGAGCAGGGTGGAGGAATTAGCTAATCGGCGAGCCGGAGCAAAACCAGAAAGGACAGCCGGATTTAAAAAACTAGTTGAACTTGATAAAATAATTGCAGAATCTTTAAATATTAAATCTAGAAATTCCCGAAAAGTACAGCAGGAATATAATAATTTAATTAAAGAAGTTGGCAGCGAGCTTTATATTTTGATGGAAGCCGATCTAGATAAGATAAAGAGCGCGGCTTATCCCGAGATAGTTGAAGGCATTAGAAGAGTTAGAAAGGGAGAATTAATTATAGAGCCTGGGTTTGACGGGCAGTATGGGACAGTTAAGATTTTTAAAGATGAAGAAAAAAAAGATAAGCAGCAACCCTTCCCCAGTTTTTAAATAAATATAATTTATTTAAAAACTGGGGAAGGAAAACAAAAAACGTTCCGTATTAGGGAGCGTTTTTTGTTCCTCCTCCAAAGCCGTAGAGGATGCTTTCTCTTTCACCAGTCAACTAAATAGAAATAAATAAAAATAATATATTATTTTTATTCACTTATCTGGCGAAAGAGATCAACGTTGGATAGGCTTCTTACCTTTTCTTTCTTTTAGTAGCTTTCTTTTTTGTTGTTTTCTTTCTCACCACTCTTTTCTTTGTAGCCTTTTTTCTTTTTGGTGCCGCTTTCTTTCTCACCACTCTTTTCTTTGTAGCCTTTTTTCTTTTTACTGCCATAGATTCCACCTCCTTTCATTGTAGCCGCTAATTTAGTGAGTCCAAAAACATTGGAACTAATTAGCGAATAATTTTTAACCTCTATCTATATTATATAGAAAATTCAATTATTTAACAATGATTTTTTAAATATTTTTTTAAAAATAATTTAAAATTGTATTTTTAATTATTTAAAATTAATAAATTT
>JBDRJA010000011.1:0-2897 GCA_043815345.1 Patescibacteria group bacterium
AGATTTTTGTGGTTAAATATTAGTAAGTATACTTTAATTTTAGCACAAAAACCTCTGTTTGTAATGAGGATAACTTTAAAATGTTCAATTATTAATGTGATTTATACCTTAGGGATAAGGTATTCTTCTACGGTCTTAAATATATAAAATAATTATATATATTCTTCTACCCCAACTTCGCTCTTCTAGCAATTTCCGCTTCAATTAAATTTCTATCCTGACCGTATTTAAGCCGGCTTAATGCCTTTATTTTGCTGGCCATATCTTCTCTTGGCTGTCCGGGTAAAGGCCAGCTGGTTTTCATTGAAAAAGGCCTAGAAGCGGTATTGTCCATTAATAACTTAACATAGGCCGTATATTTATCAATATTTATTAAGTCATACTGGTTAAATACAGGCGAAAATTCCTTTTCCATTGTTTCCGCATCATCCGAGCCTATCTTGAATAATATCCAAGTGCCGACATTGCCGAAAACAGCATCCCTGATTGAAGTGTCTTGAGCTTTAACTAATTGGCCTAGATATTGATGGGCGATAATTAAATTTAAATTATACTTTCTAGCTTCAGATAAAATTGAACTTACAGAATCAGTCGTAAAATTATGAAATTCATCAATATATAAATAAAAATCTTTACGCTTCTCCTGTGGTATATCAGTGCGGGACAAGGCTGACATTAAAACTTTTCCAACTATGATCATGCCTAAAAGAAATGTATTCATCTCCCCAACCTGGCCTTTAGATAAATCAATTAACAATATCTTTTTATTATCCATAACTTCCCGCATGTTAAAAGAGCTGTTTTGCTGGCCGATTATCGGACGCATCATATCATTAGAAATAAAAGATGTTAATTTTGAAGTAACATAGGGGACAACATTAGCCAAGGCCGCCTCTCCGCCGGCTTTTTCCGCTTCCTTTTTCCAAAAATCTACCACCGTTGGATCTTTGCACCTTTCTAATTTCATTTTTCTAAAATCAGGATCAGCTAATACTTTAGGAATTTCCATTAAAGTAGAGCCTGATTTAGGATCGCTCATAACGAGCAGCATGGCGTTTCTTATGTATTGCTCAAAAATTGGGCCTCCTGTCTGCGTTAAATTATATAATTTATCAAATATTTTTATCATTTCATTAATAACGAATGTTTTCTGCTCCGGGTATTTTTCATCGTATTCTAAAAGATTTAGGGCTAAAGGCCGTTCTATATCGGCGGGAGCGAATAGAATAACGTCTTCAGCTCTTTCCGGCGGAATTCTTTTAATTATATCCTCTATTAAATCCCCGTGCGGATCAATTACCCCTACCCCTTCCCCATTAACTATATCCTGGATGGCCATGCTGGCAAGCATTATGGATTTTCCTACCCCTGATTTACCGATAATATACATATGGCGGCGGCGGTCCTCTCTTTTAATTTTTACTTCGCTAGTAACTCCTCTGTAAATATTTTCTCCGAGAATTATACCGGCCTCCGGCATATTAGCGGGAGCCGGCGCATATTTAGCTGTAAGCCATAAAATATTTGGAGTTTCCGTATGTTTTAAAGGAAAGTGAAAAAGAGAAGCTAACTCTTCGGTGTTTAGCAAAAATTTTATTCTCTCATCAAAATTTCTATAGATAAAATCCTTAATAACTCTCTTCTCTCTTTTTCTTGTAATTTTCGGCCTAAAGCTATTGCCATATTCGTAATAGTTGTATTGCCCAAAAGCGCTGGCCATGTTATCAAGATAAGCTTGGGCCTGGCCCTTATTATTTGAACTTACTATTATTCTTAAATTTACATCTAAACCTGCTCTTGAATTTTTTTCTTCAATGCCTTTTAGCATATCTTCTTCCATAGCTGATAATCTTTGCGGTCCTTCAAGCCTATTTTGTTTTTCTGCTTCAGTCGGCGGTTTGGCGGCTTTTGCTAAATTTCCCAATGCCGCTACTGCCTGGCTTACTTTATTTATTTTTAAAGCCTCGCCCAATGTTTTGCCTTGATGTATCTGCCTTGAAATATTACTTGCTTTTCTATGCCATCCCGGCTTTGCGCTCCTAACTATATATTGGACGGCTATTCCTTCATGAGCATCCAATTTTGACATAATGTTAATAATTGAATTCATTGGATCTGTTTCCTGCTTTTGGTAGGTTTTTATAGGAAAAATTAAATTCCTCCTTGTACGAAGCCAACCGGCTGTTATTTCTCCTGTTGGGCTAAAAATATTATAATCTTCCACGTCTTCAAATACTGCATCTGGATAATGAGCTTGGACCTGCTGTTCAATGTAACGGGCCATATTAGCCGGCACTACTAGATAAAAGCATATTTTTTTCTCATGGGCTACTATTTCAAAAGAATAATGGTCATTTCTGCCCAATAGCCAGGCCTTAGGCCCTCTTTGCGCTTTTAGACCTCCAATGCTGGCAAATATAGTTTCTGCCTTAGCGATTTCCTCGCGTAATTGTTGTACATTAAACTCTATTTCCTGATCTTTCGGTGTTTCTTTTGGCAAGCGAACTAAATAAATTGTACGATTAAGATGCTTGCCCCGGGATATTAATGTCCTAATAACTTTTCTAATTATTAATAATAAAAAAAGGGTAATAATTACCCAAAATAAATAAACCAGCCATGTGTTTAAACTTATAATAAGGCTGGACCCAAAATCATATCCTATATTAGGTTGTGTTAAACCGAAATCCATAATAAGAGATTTAGAATCAAAAATTGTCAATTTTTTTAGCAAAATACTATCTTATTATCATCAAAAATTACTTTGAATTACGAAACTAATCAAAACTCTCATAATGGTGTAAAATAGTAGTAAGTCTGTATTTTGACTTTTACCACTAAATTATACCATTATGAAAACTCAGATTAAGATATATGAAGATCTAAAAATGGTGGTT
>JBDRJA010000012.1:0-5144 GCA_043815345.1 Patescibacteria group bacterium
GCCACGATTCCCACGATGCTGAGCATAAAATTATAAAGCCCTATCAGATACATTGAAAGGTTCACCGTCCCCGCCGACGGAAGCCCTGGAATTCTGACGAGCGGCTCCCACTCCACCGCCGCGCCGGCGAAATTGGCGGAAGCTATTATTATTGTTGAAATAAAACCTGCCATAATAACAACGGCTGTTTTTTTTGTGTTCATAAGATTTGATTGTTAAATTGTTAAATTGTTAAATTGCTAAACTGTTGTATTGTCAAACTGTCTTTGTTTTAATATCTTAATATCCCAATATCCTAAATTTCCAATTTCCTAATTTCCAGTTTCCAGTTTCCAGTTTCCAGTTTCTAATTTCAATATTATTTACATTATACCACAAAGCGAAGGGATGGCAAAAAAAATATGTACCCTAAAATAATTTTATTCACCTCATTTCATTTAATAAGAAAGAAGCTGGTTTTACGAGAGCTACAAAAGTTATTTTTAGTTTTAATTAAAACAAAAAAATAAGGGGATCAAATTTTATATGACTCCCTTGTCTCATTTTATATTATGAGAAAAAATGCGGTAAATACTTATTTATTATTTCTTCCTCCGTTATTTCTATATTTCTAAGTCCTAATTTTACTGGTATTTTATATAACCTCCTCATTCCGAGCGGTTCTTGACCGTAGCCAAATGTTATTGGAACAAATCCTGGAATAATCGCCCTTATAACTTTTATCCCTAATGCTAATTGCTTCACTTCCTTTGCAGTCATATCGATGTAATACAGCTTTAAACCATTCTCACTCAAAACCGAGTACAGATCCATTTTTTCATACAATTCCTCGTCGTTAACTGATTCGATTGGACCTTCCATCAGAAACCTTAATTGCTCAAACATCTCGGGTTTCATATACAACGCTTCATGGTCAGCGGGTTCATAAATCGTCTTTAAGGAAATTTCCTTAACTTTTTGTTTTAATTCATTATGATACTTTAGCCTTGACCAGATGGTAAATTCCAGCTCCTCCGTTGCCTTCTTGATTGCATCTATTTTTCTTTCAGAAGATGCGGCACCAGCGAAAAAAGGAAATTCACCGCCATCGTTTATAGCTATTGCCATAATAACTGGCATAGTATCAAGCGTTAAATCAACCAAACAAAGTTTATACCCAATCTTCTCTAAGTTGTCAGACAAAGAAACGATATAATCATCGGGATTATCTAAAACGATTCGTTTTGGTTTTATTTTATTAAACCAATGAATCATCATAGCGTCTCTTTCGATAATTTCTAGCGCACCTCTTCTTATTGCTTCGTCTAGCTTGGTATATGCTGCCATCCCACTCGAATTGGGAAAAAAATGGCACGGATAATCTCGGTCAGAAATTTTTTGAGCATAGGATACAAAGCTTAACGGAACTTTCTTGGTTTTTCCAGTTAGGCTCTCTTGAACTTCAATCCAAGGAATGATGTCTTTCGGATCAAAAAACTTTAATCCATTTAACCATCCATTAGTAAACTGAAACTGGCTAAACTGAACTAATTCCGTGAAATTAATTACTTCATCAGAATTCAAATCCTCAAACGACGCAATCGTTAAAAGATTACTGTCTAGCATTTTTCTACCACAGTATCGTTCAAGAGATTCCATGATTGCTTTTCCTTTTGCGATATCAAGTGATTTGTCTGTTCCTATTTGAAAGTCATTTATCTTGCCATCAGCATCAGTTAATTTATGTGATGAAACATATGTATGCCTTTTCATTCCGAATGGAGTGCTACTCGTCCTAATCTTTTTAATTATTGGAACGAGTCCTAACACATTAACTGCTCGCTTAGATAATTCGTTCCAAAATTTTACTTCTTTAGTGGACCGAAAAGAATTCCGCACAACAGAATATTTATTTCTCCTAGAGTCAAAAATAACCGCTTTTACTGTTTTGGAAAGTTTTGTTTTTACTGTATCTTCATCTTTGGGAAGTATAAATTGTCCCGCTAAGCACTCTACTTTTTGATTATTAGTGCTTAGAAATAAATTTATTTCATCTTCCTCTCCAATCCAACTTAAGGCAAATTCCTTAATTATCTGTTCAGCTTTTTCTTGGTCTGAAGCCTGAAAGAAATAAAATTTTTCTCCTCTTCTAAAATACCAAATACCATTATTTAAAAATAAAGGTACATATGGTGGTACACAAGAATCTAAGGTTAAAAAATTTCCCTCCCTAGCTTCAAGAATAATCCCAAGTTTATTAAGCTGAGAAATAACTTTTTTAACAGAACTTGCTTTTTCTCTGCCATCGGTTAATTTTATTGCCTCAGGCATATTAAGCAGGTTATGGCGTGTGATCCTAAATAACTTTTCGATAAACCACACATCATTCCCTTTGATTTCAGTTATCTTCCCGTTTAACAAGACAATAATCTTGTTTTCAGGAAAAATAAATACATCAGCCTTGTCGTTTAACTTTATCATTTTTAACCTCCTTTGTTCCAAAAATTCCTATAACTACCAGATCAAATTTATCGTTAAGCTCTAAGCTTTTCGACAACCCTTCCTGTTCGAATCCTAATACCTCAACAAAGCCAATCTCTTGTTCAGCACAGTAAAGATATGCATTTTGCATTACATGCCCTGCTTCTAATAGAACAAGTGGATATGCCTTGTTAGCATATTTTTCTGAAACACGCTGGTAGTCTGCCGTGACAATCATTATTCCTGTTGCATTTTTCAAAGAATCTATGCCAGTAATTACACTTTCAAGATTTTCTAAATGCCCCTGATTAATTAATCTCTCAAACTCTAGTGCTTCACTATTCCATCTATATATTCCTCGCAGTAAATCCTGAGTATCTTTAAGCTGTATTAGATACAAAACTAATGGATACAGTCCACCGCCAGAAGGAACAGTTAGAGTTTTTTCTTTACCATATTTCCAAACTTTCTCTCTATTTTTCTGAACTCCGTACGAAGACCAAAAAAGTCCAATAATATCTCCTGCCGTTAGTGATTCAGTAGAAAATTCTCTGGTAGAGCTTCTACTGTTGAGGATATTACGAAGAATAAAATCCGGAATCTCTATTTTGTTTATTTGAGTTGCCTTATCTTTTGGTAGCTCTGATTTTATCAAATCGGATATTTCACTTTCTGATTTATCGCTGAAGAAAATCATAGGATTCTCTCCGTGTACCTTCCAAGTTTTATAAACCTGAAATTTGTCAGACAGGATGCCTAATTTGAAAAGTTTTAGAACAAAGTCTTTTATGTCTTTTTTATCTTTATTTTGATCCTCAATCTTTACAATTACCTCTGCTAGTTTTAGCTCCCCATTACACAAAGGGATCAGACAGGAGATAACCTGATTTGCGTTTTTTATTTCTACTTCTCCATAAGGGGTTAAAAAGACCCAGATAGTATTGTCTTTTTGGTATCCCCCACAAGTCAAATATGGATATAAATTGTCAAGGTTCATAGTTTTTCCTCCTCTGCCTATTAAAATAAGCAGTATACAATCATTATGCATTAAAACATTTAAAACGCAAGACCCTATAATAAAATTAAAATAACAAAAACGCCATTTATTTGGCGTTTTAAAAATAAATCATTAAATAAACTATTTCTTAATACATAATAATTGACCATTATATCTCAAAATACTTTCCAATAATAAATTTTTATTAACTTTATAGGCTAATTTTTTTTCATAAAACAATCCGTCTGGATCGCTAATTATAAACTTATTGCCAGTATAGCCAGAAATAATAATTACATGCCCCCATGAATATCCTCTAATATCGTCTGATTGAGAATTATACGACCTTTTCATTCTATGGAGAAGCACTGGGTTGTGCGAAGCAATCACTGGAATATTGGCTTTTATCATCTCTTCAATCAATTCTTTGGAAATAGGGCCAAAACTAATCACTCCGCCCGCTTTTAAAAATCCTAACGCTGCTTCCGTGTCCTTTACTAATCTTTCTGCTATCTCTTTAGTAGGACACATAAAATTGCTTAAATCGGAATCTTTTTCAAAATTTTCATTTCTTATTATAAAGAATTCTAACATTTTTTCCATTTTTTTAACAAGCTCATCTTGTGAAAAATTGTGCCAAGATGGATCAAGGAGTTGCGACACATTGCTATAAATTTTCACATTAAGACCTTTTTCTGCCGCTAATTTTCCGGCTTTAAACTCCCAATCATATAATTTAAAAGAGTTTTGAGAAATATTTTTTATAATTTCATCTTCAGAAATATCAATTTGGTAATATTCAAAAACAGCTTTCAGGCACGCCGAAAGGCATTCGCTTTCCTTTTGTTCTTTAATTTTTATATTAAGCTTTGGCATTATAAAATTATTTTCAGAGTTAATAATTTAGAAGAGAGTGTAAATTTACACTCTCCTTGCAAGGGGGGTCTATTTTTTTTCTGTGGGAATAATTTTGCCGCCAGTATGGCCGCAACTACATCCGCCACAGTGTCCCATAGACCTTGCCTCGGTTTTTTTATTTACTTTTATTTGGACATCCATGTATTTCACCTCCTTAATTTCAATATTATACCATCCTTTTTATTTCGTCAAGCTTGAGTTTTTGTCACATTCTTTAACATTCTTTAATAAAATTTATACTAAATTGCTACTCAAATTCGGATTTTACTTTCAAAAAGCATTTATTTCTAAACGACTATTTTGAAGCGCTGATCTCATCCCGCCGATAATCAGCATTATAACCGCCACGATTCCCACGATGCTGAGCATAAAATTATAAAGCCCTATCAGATACATTGAAAGGTTCACCGTCCCCGCCGACGGAAGCCCGGGAATTCTGACGAGCGGCTCCCACTCCACCGCCGCGCTGGCGAAATTGGCAAAAGCTATTATTATTGTTGAAATAAAACCTGCCATAATAAAGGCTGTTTTTTTTGTGTTCATAGAGTTGAAATTAGCTTGTTAGAAACAAGATTGGCATAAAGATAATTTATCTTTTGCTTTTGGATAAATTATAGCATGTTTGGGAGGAAAAAGAAGCTTTTATTATTCAGTTTTATTTTTTTCAATATTAATTGACAATGTATTTTGAATAAGGCGAATCATATTTAATTAGCAGCATTGTAACATATCCTTTGTGCATAATTTGATTTTCTTTGATATTCAATTT
>JBDRJA010000013.1:0-17679 GCA_043815345.1 Patescibacteria group bacterium
GAAATTTTACAGATTTTAGCAGTTTCCCAATTTGAAAAAATCCCTATGATTACACTACTTTCTAAACCGATTTTACAAATTTTAAATGGACAGGCTAAAAAACAGCTAACATTATTTAATTTTTAACGCAACGCTAGTGCGGATAGCATTACTAAAATAAATACAATGAAATAAGTCATTAATTTTGCTCTATTTACCAATTATTTAGCTAACTCAATTATATCATAAATTCAGCTTAAAACAAAAAATCCGCTTAAAGCGGACTATATGAAATACATTACTCAAATGTACCACATCATTCGGACGAACATAGTAATTAATTCGCATGTGCCCCATTCGTAGTGGGGCTCTCCCGCAGGGAGATAACACTACATTCCCTCGTATTCCCTCATGGTCAACTGCGATTCCACCTGTTTGACTGTTTCCACTACTACGGATACTACAATTAATAATGATGTTCCGCCAATTGCTAAAGCCTGCAAACCAGTAAAATAACGCATGATTAACGGCAATATGGCAATAGTTCCTAAAAATAAAGCTCCTACTAGAATAATTTTATGCGTTGTATTGGCTAAATATTCACTAGTGTGCCTGCCCGGCCTAATGCCAGGTATAAATCCTCCTTGCTTTTGCAAATTTTCAGCTATTTGCTTTGGGTGAAAAATTACTTCGGTATAGAAAAAAGTAAAGCCAAACACAAGAAAAAAATATAAAATACCATAGAATAATTGGTTCTGAAAAATAGCAATAACCCATTCTGCACCCCTGGCAATCCAAACGCTTTTAGCGTGAATAAAAAACTGGGCTATCATAGAAGGAAATAATACTACCGAAATAGCAAAAATAATTGGAATAACTCCAGCCATATTGACTCGCAAAGGCAGATGAGTGTTAGTACCGCCATACATCCTATTACCTCTAATTTGACGAGCATATTGGACCGGTATATTGCGAGTGCCTTCATTAATAATAACTACCCCGACAATAGTAATTAAAGCAATAATAATAAAACCAATGATTATGAATAATCTTGAGGGATCAAAAGTTACAATAGCTTGCTGTACTATTTGCGGTAGACTTGAAATAATACCAGCAAAAATTAATAAAGATATTCCATTGCCAATTTTCTTCTCACTGATTAATTCTCCAATCCACATTAAAAAGACTGTGCCGGCTGTAATAGTTATGATCATGGAAAATAAGTCAAAACTGCTTATCTCTCCTAAAATACTAGCTGAAGATCGCCTAAGTATAGTAATCATGCCGTAAGATTGCATGGCGGCCAAAGGTACGGTTAGCCATCGGGTCCACATATTAATCTTTTGCCTGCCTGCTTCTTCTTTTTGCATCTCCTCTAATTTAGGAATAATCATGGCTAGCAACTGAAAAATAATTGAGGAAGTAATATAAGGAGCTATGCCCATCATTACTATAGAAAAATTCTGCATGCCTCCTCCAGAAAAAATATTTAGAAGTCCTAAAATTTGGTTAGATCCAAAAAACTCTTTTAAGGCTATGGTATCAACGCCAGGAATAGGTATATGGGCGGCAAAACGAAAAATAACCAGCATAACTAAAACAAACCCAATATTCTTGCGCAAATCTTTAGCTTTCCAAATTTGTAATAACTTATTTAACATAATAATCACAAAAATCTTAAATTTCTTAATAATTTTAAAATTTTTCTAGCTATTTGTGCTCTTCACTTCGCTGTTTTCGGTATTATCCTGCGTTTGCTTTCTAACACTCTCGCTCATCTTCACGTTTTCAAACTTTAATCCTTTAACTTTCAATTCCCCCACACCTAAAATTTTCACCGGTAGCTTTATTTTATCAATTAATCCTTTTTTCAGCAATGCCTTATGATTAATTATTTCTCCATCTTGAAAATTCTGATTTATCTCAATTATATTAACAATTTGATTTTTAGGTTTTAGAGATTTAAAACCGCGCTTCTTTGGCGTTTGCAAAAGCATCTGCTTCATGCCTAAGCGCTTTAAACCGCTTTTGCCTCCTGACCTAGATCTTTGCCCTTTTAATCCCCGGCCACTATAGGTACCGTGACCAGAAGAATTTCCTCTGCCCACTCTCTTCCTTTTTTTTGTCGCGCCTTTGCTTGGTTTTATTGTATGTAGTGATAATGACATAAAATTTTGTTAATAATCAATATACAAACAATAATAATATAATCAATTTAATACTAAAACAGTGTTGGTTATTAATTATTTTATTCTAATTTATTTGGTTATTGTTTCTTTGTTATTTGGTTTCTTATTCTCTTCTTTTTTATTTCCTTCTTCCTTCTTTTTCACCTCCACCCTTCTTATTCTCTTTAATGCTTCAATCGTACATTTAGAATTGCTAACCTTATTGTTTGTGCCTAATATCTTACTTGTAATATTATTTATGCCGGCTAGCTCTAAAATTATTCTAACAACGCCTCCTGCAATAACCCCTCTTCCCTTGCTAGCTGGTTTAAATAAAATTTTTGATGCGCCGTATTTATAAAATATTTCATGAGGTATGGTCTCATTAACAATCGGCACATCTATCATTACTTTTTTAGCTTTATTTACTGCCTTAGTTACCGCAATAGTTACATCAGCTCCCTTGCCTAAGCCAACCGCTACTTTTCCTTTTTTGTCTCCAATGGCCACGCAAGCACGAAAACTCATTCTTTTTCCGCCAGCCATAACTCTTGTAACCCTGGCAATGTCAAGTATTCTTTGCTCAAATTCATCTTTTTTATCATCTCTTCCCCTGGGTCTTCTTTCAAATCTCTTGAATTTTCTTTTTTCACCATAAACTGATTTAGCAGTTGCTTGAGCAGCTCCTTCACTGCCTTTCCCATCGTTTTCTGCTTTATTGTCAGTTTTCCTTTGTGCTGAATTTATTGAAGAATCAACCTTAACTCCAGCAGATTTGTCCTCTGCTGTTATATTATTTTTATTTTCCTCAATTTTTTTGTTTTCCTCTTTCATTTTCTTGATTTAAAATTAATTAGAAATGAGAAATTAAAATTTTAAACCTCCTTCTCTTGCTCCGTCGGCGACTGCCTTTACTCTTCCGTGGTACTTATATCCACTACGATCAAAGACAATCTTATTAATTTTTATATTTTGTGCTTTTTTAGCTATTATTTTACCCAACTCTAAAGAGATAGATACTTTTTTATCTTTTTTCTTTACTTCTTTGCTATGTGCGCTAGCTAATGTTTTGCCCACCTGATCATCAACTAACTGTAAATACATTCCCTTATTTGACCTAAACACACTTAATCTCGGACGATTGGCTGTGCCATGTATCTTAACTTTAACCTTAACATGTCTTCTGACTCTTTTCTGTTGTTTTGTTATTTTTTTATTCATAATTATATATTCTATTCCGACTTAACTGCGGATTTACCCACTTTCCTTCTTATTATTTCATCAATATACTTAATTCCTTTTCCTTTGTATGGTTCTGGCTTCCTAACTCTTCTTATTTGTGAAGTAACTTCACCTACTAACTGTTTGTCTATGCCAGAAACAATAATAATATTTCGCTCAACTTCAATCGATATCCCTTCTGGTATTTTAAATTCAACTGGATGAGAATAACCCACGTTTAAAGTAAGTATATTGCCGTTTGCAGATGCTTTATAACCCACACCATTAACCTCCAGCTTCTTTTCAAAACTTTGATTAACTCCTAATACCATATTATTAATTAAACTTCTAAACAATCCCCACATTGATCTCTCGGTTTTATTCTGAGGATTAGTAACGCTAACAATAACTTCTTTGCCTTGCGCTATTCCCGCTGAAGTATCCTGAGTGACTATTTTAACTAAACTATTCAATTTTTCTTTAAGCTCACCTTTCGGTCCTTTAACAACAATAAAACCGTCCTCAACTTTTACTTGAGTTCCCTGAGGTAATATAATTGGCAATTTTCCTAATCTTGACATATTTTATTCGCATTATCCGTCATTCGCGGCATTCGCATTCTTCAATATTGATTTATATTTGCACCAATCATTCGCATCAATAGTTTGACGTAATAGTTAAAATCTATTTAATTATTTTGAACTAATAAATTTCGCAAATAACTTCCCCGCCGACTCCCTTTTTTCTTGCTTCCTTATTAGTCATTATCCCTTGGGAAGTTGAAACTATGGCAACGCCAAAATTATTTAAAACTCTAGGTAATTCATCTTTTTTAACATATATCCGCAGACCTGGCTTACTTACACGTTTTAAATATGATATTGTTGGCTTCCCGCTTTTCTTATATTTTAAACATATTCTTATTTGATCAAACTTATTCAGACTTTTACTAATACTTTTTTTATTTTTAGTTAATAAGGATGAATTCAAAAAGGACTCTTTTACGATTTCAACTTTATCTACCAAACTTTCTTTCTCTAATATTTTAGCTACTTCATACTTAACTTTACTCATAGGTAAAATTACTTCGGGTTTTCTAACTGCCGAAGCATTCCTAATTCTTGTTAACATATCTGAAATTGGATCTGTCATAATTTTATATTTTATATTTAAAACTTTAGATTGTTGGCTTATTCTCGGCCAAGCCTAGGGATTTATTATATTCTTAAATCTAAAATCTAAAAATTATTTACCAAGATGACTTCTTTATACCAGGCAATTCTCCATTTTCCGCTAATTCACGAAAACATATGCGGCACAAATTAAAATCTCTCATATAGCCACGGTTTCTCCCACAGCGCCAACATCGCCTTATTATACGCGTTGAAAATTTTGGTTTCTTTTTTGCTTTTGCGATCATTGCTTTTCTCGCCATATAACTTGTCATCCTGAGGAGCGAAGCGACGAAGGATGCCGTCGCAATTCGCAGTGCTCTAAAATATTAATTACTCTTTTTTAAATGGAAAGCCCATTAGCTTAAATAACTCAAACCCCTCTTCTCTGCTCTTCGCTGTGGTAACGATGCTTATTTCTAAACCATGTATATTCTCAACATCATCAGCCTTTATCTCTGGAAAAGCTAAGTGTTCCTTAAGACCTACGGTTAATACTCCGGTCCTGTCAACATTCTTTTTGTCCAGCCCCCTAAAGTCTCTAACTCTGGGAAATGATATATTAATTAATTTTTCTATAAAATCATACATTCGATCTCCTCTCATAGTCACCTTTGAGCCTACAATATCACCCTCTCTAATTTTAAAAGCAGAAATTGATTTCTTGGCCTTAGTTAAAACTGGTTTTTGCCCGGTTATTCTTGCTAAATTTTTTTCTACGTTTTCAATATAAGACTTTTCTTTTGTGTGCCTTCCAAAGCCAACATTAATTACTGCCTTTATTAATTTAGGTGCTGATAAATCACTTTTAAAGCCAAATCTTTCTTTCATCCTTGGCATTATTTCTTTTTTATATAGTTCCTTTAATCGCATATTCATATTATTCGCAATTTGCTGCATTCCTGCCCGCTGGCAGGCACAACACATACAATTCGCGCCTTCGCATTATATTTAATCTATTACTTGTTTGCATTTTTTACATACCCTAACTTTTTGTTTTCCTGTTTTCTTGTTTTCTTGTTTTTTTGCTTCTAAATACTTATATCCTATTCTAGTAGTTTTTCCGCACTTAGGACAAACTAGAATCATATTAGAAAGATTCATGGCTGCAGGAAATTCTATTCTTTGGCCCTTTTCTCCCTGTTTTCTGGGGCGCATATGTTTAATTGATAAATTCAAACCCTCAATACTTGCTTTATTTCTTGACGAAAAAACCTGTAAAACTTTTCCTGTCTTACTTTTGTCTTTTCCTGCTACTATTTTAACTTTATCTCCTTTCTTAATTTTCATATTTCTACTAGTATTTAAGCTATGCTTTAATTCAAAGTATTTCTTAGGCTGGATTCTGAACTGCGTTTGCTCTTTTTTCTAGTCTCAAATAATCAGGATGTCGCTTTAAAGTGAGAGCAGTCGCAGTTTCTATTTCAGCCCAAGACTTGATTTAATTTCTATTTTTTGATTACCATCGTACGATACGCGATATGAGATGTGCGATACGCGATAATAACCAAAACTCCAAAATTAAATTCTAAAATCTTAAATCTAAAACCTATAGGACTTCCGGCGCCATACTAGCAATCTTAAAATGTTTTTTCTGCCTAACTTCTCGAGCTATAGGTCCAAAAACCCTTGTACTTCTTGGTTCTTTCTTTTCTTTTTCAATTAACACACAGGCATTATCATCAAAACGCAAATAAGTACCGTCTTTTCTTCTAATTTCTTTCTTAGTTCTAACTATAATTGCTCGCACTACGTCCCCTTTTTTAACAGCGCTATGTGGCGCCGCTTCTTTAACAGCGGCTGTAATAATTTCTCCAACTCTAGCATAACGCTTCTTGTAACCGCCCAAAACTCCAATACACTGGACTGTTTTTGCCCCAGAATTATCAGCTACTTTAATTTTAGATTCTTTTTGTATCATACAAATACTAACTTAACAAAATATTACGAATAAAATAAATTATTATCAAGGTAAACTTTTTTAACCTTTCGTTTCATTCATACTTATTTGTTGCTTTTGTGTGTTATACAACACGCGCCACCTCTTGTCTTTGCTAAGCGGCCTGCACTCAATAAATACTACCTTATCGCCTTCCTTGAATTTATTCCTCTCATCATGAACTTTATAATTTTTACTAACTGTAAAACGTTTTTTATATTTAGGGTGAACTTTAACTCGATCAACTCTAACAACAATAGTCTTCTTCATTTTATTGCTAACAACAATACCATTAAATTTCTTTTTAATTACCTTTCTCTCTTTATTTAACTTTTCTTGCTTTTTGTCTTCCATATTATTAGACAACTAAACAGCTAGCAATTAGACAAATAGAAGTTTATTTTTCTTCTGGTTGTCTAGTCATCTGTTTACTTGTTGTCTTATTTATATTTAACAGTGTTAAAATTCTAGCAATAGTCTCACGCAACCTCCTTATCTCGCGTACATCCTTGAGCTGCTTATTTGCGTCCTTAAATCTTAAATCTCTCAGCTTATCTCGAGACTGCGCTAAAAATTTATGTAATTCATTTTCTTTTTTACTTTTTAATTCCTTATATTCCATATAAAATAATAATCTTAGCAAATTTATTTAAGATTACTTTATTATAAATTTGCACTTAATAGGGAGTTTGTAAGCTGCTAATTCTAAAGCTTTTCTGGCTATTTCTTCGGGTATTCCTTCAACTTCAAACATGATCATACCCGGCTTTACTACGGCCACATAATAATCAACCGCTCCCTTACCTTTTCCCATGGGAATTTCTCCACCTTTTTTAGTTACTGGCTTATCAGGAAAAATTCTTATCCAAATCTTACCTCCTTTTTTGGTGTATTTAGTAATTACTTTTCTGGTTGCTTCAATTTGTCTTGAACTGATCCAGTGGGCGCCTAAACTCTTTAAGCCATAGCTACCAAAACTAATATTAGTTAAGCGGCTAGCTTTACCGCCTCTTCTGCCTTTATGGGATTTTCTGTATTTAGTTTTCTTTGGCATCAACATATTTTATCTTCTTATTTTTTATTATCCAACATTCGCATGTGCCCTCCCGAGTACTCGGGATAGTGGGTCTTTTCCACGCTAGTGAAAAATAACATTACTTCATATTTTTTCCAACTATTTCTCCCTTTTTCATCTCCTGTTCTTTCTCAAATACATCCCCTTTGTAAATCCATACCTTAATTCCAATACTTCCATAAGTAGTATGAGCCGTGCCTCTAGCATAATCTATATCTGCTCTAAGAGTATGCAAAGGAACTTTTCCAGAAACCAATTTCTCTCTCCTTGCAATCTCGGCTCCATTTAACCTACCGCCAACTACAACTTTCACTCCTAGAGCGCCAGCCCTCTCTACTTTATTAATAGCTTGCTTCATTACTCTTCTAAATGGCATTCTCTTTTCTATATCCAACACCATTGATTGCATAACGATCTGGGCGCTTAAATTTGGCCTATCAACTTCTTTAATATTTAAATTTATATCTTTTAATCTAATACCGCTTGGCCGAGATAAAAATTGTCTAAGTATTTTCTTTTTAACATCTTCAATTCCGGTTCCTCCACGTCCTATTATTAAGCCTGGTTTAGGGGTATGAATATTTATAATTATTTTATTTGCGCTCCTCTCAATTTCAACGCTATCTACTCCTGCTTCGCGCATATCTCTTAATAAAAATCTTCTTATTTTTATATCTTGTTCAATATTTCTAATGTAAACACTGCCAATTTTAAACCATACTGATGGCCATGTCCTAGTAATTCCCATTCTTAATATTTTTGGATTAACTTTCTTCCCCATATCTTAATTTACTATTTTAAATTTAATTATTCAATCGCCAATTATTACCCGCTCTTCCTCCTAAAAATTCTACTTGCAAAACCTTTACGTCCTCCTTCAACTTTAGCATGGCCACCTCTACCCTCCATCCTCGGATCAACAATCTCTTTCCCTTTTTCTTCTTTTTCTTCATGTTTCTTTTCACTTTTCTCATCTTTTTTTACTTTAACTTCATTCGCTTTTCTTGGTTCTTCTCCTAGTTTTACTGGCGCCTCTATTTTTTTACTTTTAGTTTTGATTTTCCCACTGTCTTTAATCTCGGCCAGGCTAATGCTAATATGGCTAGTTCTTTTCCTTATTGGAGTAGCTCTTCCATGAGCTCGAGGCATCCAGCGATGCAAAGTCTTTCCTTCATCAACATTAATTTCAGCTACCTTTAAATTATCTTTATCCAGTTCATAATTATTAACCGCATTAGCAATGCAAGAATTTATTAATTTTTCTATTGGCTTAACCGCTTTCTTATTAGTAAACCTTAGCTGGTCTAAAGCTTCTCCTACTTTCATTCCGCGAATAACATCAATCACCAGACGAACTTTTCTGGGTGACATGCGCAAATGTTTTACTTTAGCTGACACTAGCATATTTTTTATTAATTATTATCAATCGCAAAAATTTGTAAATCGAAAATCGTCAATCCCTGCCTGCGGCAGGCAGGCGTCAATCGAAAATTACTTACCACCCTTAGCCTGTTCTCTTGCCATTCTACCGCCGTGGCTAACAAACTTCTTAGTAAGAGAAAACTCACCTAATTTATGTCCAACCATATCTTCAATAATATAAACTGGTATATGTACTTTACCGTTATGTACGCCAATAGTAAATCCTACCATCTCTGGAGTAATTGTGCAAGCCCTATCCCAGACCTTGATTATAGTTTTGTCTCCAGGCTTTAAGGCTTTAATTTTTTTTATTATCTTTGGGTTAATATACGGCCCTTTTTTTAGACTTCTTGACATATTATAATAGGATATTTGAGATTATTGAAATTAGTTTTGAAAATTTAGTTTTATCTACCTAAAAAATCATAAAAACCGCAAATATCTTAAAAATTTTTCTATTAGTTATCTACGTTTCTTTCCTCTTCTCTTCATAATCAATTTGTCGGATCTTTTACCTTTTTTTCTTGTCTTTACCCCTAGGGCTGGTTTTCCCCATGGAGTTTTAGGATGCTTCATGCCTATTGACTGATTGCCCTCACCGCCGCCATGCGGATGATCGACCGGATTCATGGCTTTGCCTCGGACTGTGGGCCTTATACCTAAGTGCCTCTTCCTGCCTGCATTGCCCAGTTTAATATGCCTTTTATCTGGATTACTGACCTGCCCGATAGTGCACATGCATTCCTTTTTTACTAATCTTATTTCTCCTGAAGGTATTTTTAGCTGCGCATATTTTCCTTCTACGGCCATCACATAAACCGAATTGCCAGCTCCGCGAGCTATCTTTGCTCCCCTACCGGGCTCTAATTCAATATTATAAATAGCTACTCCAGCTGGTATATATTTCAAGGGCATAGCATTTCCTTTCTTTATTTCTATCTTTTTCTTTGAACTAGTTATCTCTTCGCCAACTATTAAACCTGCTGGAGCAATAATATATTTTTTCTCACCATCCTTATAGTTAAGCAAGGAAATTCTCGCCCCTCTATTTGGATCATATTCAATACTTGCTACCGTAGCTGGAATATCAAATTTATCTCTTTTATAGTCTACTACTCTAATAAATCTCTTTGCTCCACCTCCTCTATGCCTAATCGTAATTTTTCCTCGTCTATTTCTGCCGCCTCTTTTCTTTTTAATTTTCACTAATGCTTTGTGGCGCTTCTTTTTTGTTATATCAGAAAAATCATCAAAGCTTGCTTGACGTCTTCCTGGAGTAATTGGTTTTACTTTCTTTATTCCCATATATTACAATTCCCGATTTCAAATTTTCGATTTCCGATTTATTATTTAAAATTTAAATCGTCAATCGAAAATCGTCAATCGAAAATTTCTACACTCCCTCATAAATCTTAATACTTTTTCCTTTTGGTAATTTTACAATAGCTTTTTTCCAGTTTTTCCTTCTCCCTTGAGTTTTACCATATCTTGTTTTCTTTCCTTTCATATTTACCACATTAACGCTTATCGGTTTAACGCCATATACTTCATTGATTGCTTTCGCTATCTCAATTTTATTGGCTTTTTGGTTTACTTGAAAAACGTATTTATTATCAGTTCCAAGGCTGCTAGCCTTTTCTGTCACTAACGGTTTTACTAAAATCCTATGGGCATTGCCATATTTTTTCGCCCTCTTCTCTTCCTCGCCCTTCTTGTCTGCTTTTTCTTTGCCAACCCTAGATTCTTTATCTTTTTTTTCGTCTCTATATAACTCTTTCATACTCTCCTCCTTTACTTCTCTTTCGTCTTTCTTGCCATCACTAACTTCAGCAGTTTTCTCATCTGCTTTTTTATTGTCCTTATCTTTTTTCCTGCTAAATAAACCCATATATTAATTTTCGATTTTCGATAGCAGATTTTCGATTTAATATTTATTTAGTTCAATCTGCAATCGTAAATTATTTATATCTTTCTTCTAAACTCTTTATTCCTTTTTTAGTAAATATCACATCCCTATACTTCAACAAATCCAATATATTAATATTATTTAAATTTATTATTTCTACTCCAGCTAAATTTCTCCCTGAATATTTAACCTTATCATCCTTTTTATCATTAATTACCAATAAACTACGTTTCTCCTTAACTGTTTTTGTGTTTTCTTGTTTTTGTGCCCGCCCCGTTTCAGTGTGAGTTTTCTTGTTTCCTCCCACTTTTTTCTCTTTTATCTTATCAACCTTCCTACTAAACACCCTTTCTAATATTTCCAACATTCCATCAAACACCTTTGTCTTATACTCATCGATTTTCAACTCGTCCATCACCACCAAATTTCCGCTTAATACCTTGTCTGATAAAACCATCACAAGGGCTTTCTGCTTCATTTTTTTATTTATTTTTTTCTTAAAATTTCTATCTTTCAAAGGCCCAAAAGTTATGCCCCCGCCTCTCCAGATTGGATTGCGGATTGAACCTGTTCTAGCCCTGCCTGTACCTTTCTGACGCCAAGGTTTCCTGCCTCCGCCCCTAACTTCACTTTTATCCTTAGTATGGGCTAAAACCTGCCTTTCGTTTGCCATTTGCGTAACCACCGCCTGATGCACTAATCCTTCATTTACTTTCACGCCAAAAATCTTATCAGATAACTTCATGTCTCCGACTTCTTCTGCTTTTTGATTGTAAACTTTTATTTTAATCGACATTTTTTTAAAAATTATTTATCTTTTTGGCTTTCTTTTGCCTCTACTTTCTCAACTTTTCCACTTTCAACTACTTTCTCATCACTTTTGGCTTCTTTTTCTTTTTCTTGCTCGCTGTTCGTTGTAGCTTGTTTTTTGATTTTCATCTCTCCTGGCCCCTGAATCAACACTAGCCCATTCCTTATTCCTGGCACTGCACCTTTAATCAATAATATATTATTCTCTTTGTCAATTTCAACTATCTCTAAATTAGTCGTAGTTACTTTTTCTCCCCCCATTCGTCCAGGCATTCTCATGCCTTTAAAAACATGGGCTGGGCCGGTGGCGCCAATTGAACCCGGCATACGAACCTGATCTTTGGTGCCGTGCGTTTTTGATTGCCCATGAAAACCATGCCTTTTTACTACTCCTTGAAAACCCTTTCCTTTTGAAACTCCTGTTACTTTTACTTTGTCTCCTGAATCGAAAATGCTAGCCTCAATCTCATCTCCTCTTTCTAGTTCTTCCCCCTCTATTTTAAACTCTCGTAGATACCTAAAATTTCCTAAATTTTTTAAGTGGTTTTTTTGCGGTTTTTTAATATTTTTCTCTTTTTTCTCTCCATAGCCAAGCTGTACTGCCTGATATCCGTCTTTTTGATCGGTTTTGACCTGTATTATCATACATGGGCCAGCCTGAACTCTAGTCACCGCTACTGCTTCTTCGCCCTGCCAAAGTTGCGTCATGTCTAATTTTTTTCCTATGATAAACTTCATATTATTTAATAATATACCTTCTTATAAATTTACGAATTGTTTTATTAACTACACAAATATCAATTTTTAAATTTGTAAAAAGGTTTATTGATTTGTGGGAGACAAAAAAACTGGTTCTATAAATGCAAAACCAGCGAACAAACTAAATCTATTTAATTATTCATGCTGAATTTTTGCTTTTTTTTAGTCTCCTAATTAATATCAAATATCATCTAAGTATTATCCCGAGTAAAAGGAACCTCTTAAATAATTATCAATATCAAATATATCTTATTTGTAAATTAGTAATAAATTTGTAGATTATTGCATTTTTATCTCAACATCAACTCCGGCTGGAAGACTTAAATTAGTTAAATCTTCAATTGTTTTAGCTGACGGCTCAACAATATCCACTAGCCTTTTGTGTATCCTCATTTCATATTGGTCTCTTGCGTCTTTATGGACAAAAGTTGATCTATTGACAGTATATTTCTTCATTTCTATAGGCAAAGGAATCGGCCCAAATATCTGGGCCCCACTGCGCTCTGCTGTCTCAATAATTGTTCTAGTAGACTGATCTATGATTTTATGGTCAAATGCCTTAATTTTAATGCGTATCTTCTGTTTAAAATCATTGATTTCATCATTCTTTTTATTTTCTTTAACTTTATCATCACCTTTTTTATTCTCTGGCATACTTTTAAAATATTTATAAATAAACACCACAAAGCTCCCTAATATAGGGAGCTCAAAGTATTTACTTAATAATCTTGGTTACTACACCGGCTCCAACTGTTCTTCCACCTTCGCGAATAGCGAATCTCTGCTTTTCTTCTAGGGCAATGGGGGTAATTAATTTTATTTTTAAATTAACGGTATCTCCAGGCATAACCATTTCTGTTCCTTCTGGTAGTTCAACTTCACCAGTTACATCTGTAGTTCTAATGTAAAATTGAGGCTTATACCCTTTAAAAAACGGTTTATGTCTTCCGCCTTCTTCTTTGCTTAATATATAAACTTCGCCTTCAAACTCAGTATGGGGCGTAACAGAACCCGGCTTAGCTAAAACTTGACCACGTTCAACTTCATTCTTTTTAGTTCCTCTAATTAATATCCCAGCGTTATCTCCTGCTCGACCTTCATCTAAGGATTTATTAAACATCTCAATGCCAGTAACAACAGTTTTTTTAGTTTCGCCTAATCCAATAATTTCAATTTCCTCGTTTATTTTAATAACACCTCTCTCAATTCTTCCGGTCACAACCGTGCCGCGCCCCTCAATAGAAAAGATATCCTCGATCGGCATTAAAAATGGTTTATCTATATCACGCTTTGGTTCTGGTATAAATTCATCTACCGCTTTTAATAAATCTAATATTGGCTGGGCATCTTCACTTTCTGGATTTTCCAATGCCTTTAAAGCAGACCCGCGAATAATTGGGGTTTCATCACCAGGAAATTCATATTTTTTTAGTAAATCTCTTATTTCTTCTTCTACTAAATCAATTAATTCCTTATCTTCAACCATGTCACACTTATTTAGAAAAACAACGACATGCGGTACGCCAACCTGTCTGGCTAGAAGAATATGCTCTCTTGTCTGCGGCATTGGGCCATCAGTAGCCGCCACTACTAGAATAGCCCCATCCATTTGGGCTGCTCCCGTAATCATGTTTTTTACATAATCAGCATGTCCTGGACAATCAACATGGGCATAATGGCGATTTTCTGTTTCATACTCAACGTGAGCAGTCGCGATAGTAATCCCTCTCTCCTTTTCTTCCGGCGCAGCATCAATCTGATCAACGGTTTTTTCCGATGCAATCATGCCTTTAGCAGCTAAAACTTTAAGAATAGCTGCTGTTAAAGTAGTTTTACCATGATCAACGTGGCCGATTGTGCCGACGTTAACATGTGGTTTTGTTCGTTCAAATTTTTCTGCCATCTTTTCTTTTACGGCCCTCTGTCCAAATTTTACGGAAGAGGTTATTAGCCCAGGTTATTCAGGACTACCAGCCGTCATAATTAATTATAATTTTAGTTATATTTTAATATCTTCAATTACCTCCTCGGCTCTATCTTTAATATTAGAAGGTATTGACCAATGATTTTTTGGCTCCTTTATTCCGTTATCTCTATCTCCTTCATAATCATCATCATAATTATTAACTCCATTTAAAAAATTTTTATCTTGAAATACAGAGAAAGGTTCATGGTTATAATAATACAAATCATCTTCGTCATCTTCCATGTCCTTCATGTCATCTTCAAAATTACTCTCAAATCGATCTCTTTTTCTTTCTACTTTTTGGTTTTCTAATTCACTATTATTATTTTCACTTTTCCAAATAGCTATATCCCGATTTATTTTATCAAGTAACTCATCTTCTGTCAAGCTCCTTACTTCTGAATGTCCAATTACTAATTTTTCATACTCATCTAGGCTCATGACAACAAAAGTATCATCTGGTTGCGCTTTGTCCACTACAATAACCCGATCACCGGTTTTCTTAGCTAAATTAATCGCTTTTTCTAGTTGATTTTGCATAAAATAATAGAATTATTTTCAATATTACAGCAGAATCTTGTTATTATCTACTATTAAATATCTGCTTGTTAATCTTATATACATATTTTATCCTAATTTAAATACCAAGTCAACAATTTATTAAAAGCCAATTTTCTTCTAGTATATAAACCAAATACTTAATACACAAAAATCCTATCCCTATTTCCCTGTTTTCTCAATAATTTCTTCGGCAATATTTTTCGGCACTTCGGCGTAATGTGAAAATTCCATAGTAAAATTAGCTCTGCCCTGGCTCATGGATCGCATAGTTGTAGCATAGCCGAACATCTCGGCCAATGGAACTTTTGCTAAAATGATTTTTAGTTTTGCTCTATCGGCCATACTTTCAATTTGCCCCCTCTTTGAACTTATATCGCCAGTAATAGCTCCCATATATTCTTCTGGAGTCACCACTTCTAGCTTCATAACTGGTTCAAGTAAAACCGGGTTGGCTCTTCTGCAAGCTTCTTTAAAAGCAAAAATTCCGGCCATTTTAAAAGCTGCTTCGTTTGAATCAACTTCATGGTATGAGCCGTCGTAAACAGCAGCTTTTACATCTACCATGGGATAACCTGCTAAAATACCTTGGTCCATAGCTTCTTTTACGCCTTTTTCTATAGCTGGAATATACTCTTTTGGTATATCACCGCCCTTAATTTCGTCAACAAATACAATGTCGTCCTCTTTTTCTTTAGGCTCAACCCTTATCCAGCAATGGCCGTATTGTCCTCTTCCCCCAGACTGCTTAATGTATTTCCCTTCGGCTTCCGCCTTTTCTTTAATTGTTTCTCTATAAGAAACCTGCTGCATGCCTACATTAGCTTCTACGCCAAATTCCCTCTTCATCCTCTCAACGATAACTTCTAAATGCAGTTCTCCCATGCCAGAAATTAAAGTCTGGTTAGTTTCTTCGTCAGTTTCTACTCTAAAAGTCGGGTCCTCTTCTGCTAATTTACTTAAAGCTACACCCATTTTTTCCTGATCAGCTTTAGTCTTCGGCTCAACTGCAATTTTAATAACCGGTTCAGGAAAAGTAATTGATTCAAGCAATACCGGCCTGGATTTATCGCAAAGCGTATGGCCGGTAACAGTGCCTTTAAGCCCAACGACGGCTCCAATGTCGCCGGCATATACTTCTTTAACTTCCTCGCGATGATTGGCATGCATTCTAACTAGCCTGCCTACCCGCTCTTTTTTATCAGTTGAAGAATTTATTATATTAGCTCCGGATTTTAATATACCGCTATAAACTCTAACAAAACACAATTTTCCCACAAAAGGATCGGTAACAATTTTAAAAGCCAGACCGGCAAATGGATCTTTATCACTTACCTTAATTTCAATCTTTTTCTCTTTATTATCAGGGTTTAATCCTGCTATAGGCGGTAAGTCAACTGGTGCTGGCAAGTAATCAACAACAGCGTCTAAGACTAGCTGTATACCCATATTTTGTTTAGCCGCTCCTGCCATAACTGGAAATAATTCATTAGCAATTACCCCTTTTCTAATAGCTCTTTTTAGCTCTTCTATACTTATTTCTTCTTCGTTTAAATACTTCTCAATTAATTTCTCATCGCATTCTGCAATTTTCTCAATCATCTTAGCTCTAAACTTTCTCACTTCTGGCTCCATCTCTTCTGGAATATTAATTTCCTTGACTTGCTCGCCGTGAAGGCCTTTAAACTCATAAGCTTTTTGCACAACTAAATCTATTACGCCTTCTAACTTCTCCTCGGCTCCAATCGGAATCTGAATTGCCACAGCGTTTTGATTTAACCTTTCTTTGATAGAGTTTAGGCTCATAGAAAAATCTGCTCCTAGTTTATCCATTTTATTAATAAAGCATAGCCTTGGCACACTATATTTATCAGCCTGGCGCCAGACTGTTTCTGACTGCGGCTCTACTCCGGCCGCGCCGTCAAATACGGCAATAGCTCCGTCTAGAACTCTTAACGATCTTTCTACTTCCACTGTAAAATCAACGTGGCCCGGAGTATCAATTATATTTATTTTATTATCTTTCCAAAAACAAGTAGTAGCGGCAGAGGTAATAGTAATTCCACGTTCTTTTTCCTGATCCATCCAATCCATTTCTGATTCCCCTTCATGAGTTTCACCAATTTTATGCTTTTTTCCTGTATAAAAAAGAACCCGCTCTGTAAAAGTGGTCTTGCCGGCATCAATATGGGCCATGATGCCAATATTTCTTGTTTTTTCTAATATATAATCTCTCGGCATATATTTTTCTACTCAGCTTTAGCTGAAAATTCAAGATGCTTTAGCATCTCTACTAATTAGCTGTATCTATTTCCCTCAAACTGTCTTCGCTACCCTGGTCACCAATAATTACTTGCAAAGTCTTAGCCATTTTATTAAATATTTCTCCGTACTTTTCCTGGCTATTTACTGTTAATATATAATTTAAATTATTTAAAGATATTACTGTTTCAGAATATTCTACTTTATGAATTTCTTTATCCGCAGAGGCAATTATTAATTCAATAGGATAAGGCTTTCCTTTGTCTAACGTTTCCTGGCTATCGGCAAAACCAACAAACAAATCATAGCCTAACTCTTTTTCGCTTTGCTCATCCTGAATATAATGCCAATCATTATGATGTTTTATTTTAATATTCTTGTCTTTTTTTTCATAAGCCGGCCAATCATCAGTAGATAAATCAACTCCTCCGGTATTAACTCC
>JBDRJA010000014.1:0-6487 GCA_043815345.1 Patescibacteria group bacterium
AAATTGCATTAAAGATTTCAATATCGAGCTAACGCCGTCCCGTCCCTCCCTAGTTTTAAATTATGCGCTTCAAGAGTAATAATATAAATATTCAGATGATGGGTGAAATATTTAATAATTTCATAAACCGGGGAGGGGCGGCGGTAGTTAGCAAAAAATATATTTTACTTAATGTCAGATATAAAAATAATCCAATATTGAAATTCCTTTACGATAAGTTAAAATTTATTTATTTTCCACCAATACTGCCCAATATTTATCTATGTTTAATTGATCATTTATTTGCCAGCCATCAGCAGTATTAATTAAACTTTTAGGATATTTCCAAGCTATTTTAAAATTATCAGCCAATTTTAAGGCTAAATTAATCTGGCTTGGCATTGCCCCGGCCTGCTTTTGCACAAGAATAGCGTAAGGGTAAAGCTCCTTTTGCGCCGGGTTCATTAACTTGCTTAGTTTATCAACAATTCCTTTTTTTTCATTTTCGTTAACCAAGCTAAAGGGCAGTTTATATTTAATATAAATCGTGGCGCTTTCCCCAGGATCAACCATAGACCAATTAGCAAACACTGTCTTGTTATTTTCGTTGTATATTTTAGTCTTGCTTAATTCATGCTCTTTAGCCATAGTTTCTGATTTATATACATCAGGATCCTTTTGCCAGCTCGGGTCAGGCTCTTCAAAGTATATTTTATCAGGCTGGCTAAAGCCTTGGGCTTCTAATAATTCACTTCCTAGAGGAACATAAATTCTCATCCAATTAACGTTTCTTACTCCGGCAAAAGGCTCATTTTTAATTCCCGAATGCGTTCTTTCAATTTTTAAGGTATTAATTAAGGACCCGTTTGGCATAACTTCTGTCACTAGGTTAATTTCCTCATTCATCCGCTTATCGCTTTTACCTCCGGCAATGTTAGTATTAATCACTGCTAAATAGTCCCAATTTGTATTTAAAAATCGCCCGTCCCAGCCAAGTTCTCCAATCTTTTTTTGCAGCTCTTCATTAACAAAATAAAATAGTATATGCTTTTCGCTTATGCTAGCCTCAAATGCAGACAAAAGCTTAATTAAACTCTCTTGATTTAATCTTGTTGGTATTTCGTCAATGATTTTTTCTAATAAGTCGCCTATTATTTTTTTTGGTTCGTGGTCTTTTCCTAATTTTATTTGTTCGGGGGTTAATTTATTTTCAGTGATTTCTTGAGTCATTAACCAAAAATTTTCTGCGGTTATTGTAACACCATAATTTTCTGTCATGTCAATCGGGCCAATTGCTTCTAAAATCTTTTCTATTACTGTTGGCGTAAAGCTAATTACCCCATCAACAGTCGGCCCATCGCTTTTCTCGTAAAACCACATTAATTTCCGGGCCGAAGTCGGCCAATCAGGCCACCAATTAGCGTCCCAAAAATGCCACAAAGGATTAACTAAGTGAAGAGGCTCGGGGGAGGCCACTAATTCCGTTAATCCCCCTTCCGTATCATAACTTCCGCCGGTTGGCACTTCAAGATTTTTAATTTTTCCTTCGCTAATATCAACTAAAGCATAACTGCCGATAAAACCTCCCGTGGCTCTTAACTCAGTATTATTTTGAAAAATTAACAAATACCTTTTATTTTGATTTTCTCCTAAAAATAACTTTAATTTATCAATTAAACCTACAAATTCAAATAAACCTTTCTCAAGGTCTTGTACTTTTTCTTTAAGTAACAAAAAATACTCTTTATACTCCTCTGGGAGTAGATTATTGTCTATTTTATTTAACTGGTAATTCAATTCTTTTGCGTCTTTAATTGCATTATTTCCATAAATAGTAAAATAATCTATTATTTCTAAAATGTCCTTGTCTTTATTATTAAATAGGCTGGCTAAAGCAAGGCTTAAATTGCTTCCTAAATCTGAAGCTTCTTGGCCCGCAGCTAATATTTCCCTGCTCGCTGATGCTAGGCGTACTTGTTCATTTGGCGCAAGCTTAGCTAAAGAAAAAAATATTCCATTTATTTCATCCAACTGCTTTTGCGCTTTAATAAAGTTATCACCTGCTTGAGAAAAATTATCATCTGCTTGATTAAAATCTAGTTCAGCAACAGATTTAGTGGCTGACTTTAAATTACCTATGGCTTCTTCCGAAACTCCCATAACCTCGCCTTTTAATTCATTTAAATTAAATGCGCGATAATACGTAAAAGCTTTAAAGGGTAAGATTAGGATAATTAAAATTAAAGAAAAAATTAAAACAGGACGCAGCTTAAGAGGCATGAATTTAAAAATCTTTTTTACTACTATTTCATTTGGTTGAGTTATGACTTCCTCTTTAAACTTAGATTTTTTGTCTCTTTGAAGCCCTGATGATATTTTTAATCTTACAAAGTCTTTTATATTAACATAATGAGAGCTGCTTCTTGTTACTTTTTCCAATATTAATAGCGATATTCTGGCTTTAATTCTATGAAAAAACTGAATAAAATTATTAATCAAAAATTTGATTTTATTTAATTGTTTATTTGTTTTTTCAAAAGTTTTATTAACTGGAATTAGCTTAAATATGTATATAAAAATTAATGAAAATAACCTTATAATATACATAAATAGCCATCCTGCAAAATAGCAAATTTTAAAGGACCAAACAAACGTTTTTATTACTACTTTAGAAACAAGAATAACAATTAATTTTATTAAGCTAAAAAAGGCTAATTGTTCATACTTCTCTAAATGGGCTTTATACCATTTTGCTATTTTTAAATTTTTCCATGAAAAATGATATGCTGTCTTATTATTTTCAACAGTTTCCCTTAAGCTACTTTCAAGGGGCTTATCCTCCGTCAGAACCAATGGCTCGTTATCATCTTGAGGCAAAGAGCTATCTTCAGTATTTAAAGTAATTTCTTTTGTTTTTATTAAATCTTTTCTTAAATTAAATAATGACCCACCTCTTATGGGACTTTTAAAATTAGTAAATTTAATTTTAGAATTTAACCAAAATTCTTTAAAATCAAATTCTATTATTTTTTCAAATATCTGCTTAATTTTTTTATCTTTCTTCTCTTCTCTATCTTCCTCTAAATTATTAGAAGCTAAATCAACTACAAAACGAGACGATCGCTCGTCATTACTTACTTCTAAAAAATTAATCTGATTATTACTCTTTTTAGACATAAACTATATAAAAAATAAAATTATCCACATACTTAGTTCTGAAGTGAATTTCTAATTATATTATAACTGAAAATTGGATTTTAAGCAAAAGAAAAAGGGTCTTACTAAATATTGTAGACCCTTTATATAATATAAAATTTAAAAATTGTAAGTTTTATTGTTTTCGACTATTACCATCTCTCCCGGGAGCATAGAATTATCTTTAATAAATTTATCAATCCCAGGTGACTCGCAATGCATAAACAAAGTTGAGGATGGATTGCAAATCCGAATTAATTCAGTTACTTCAGGGCTTCTGGCATGCGCACTAAATTTATATTGCTTAACGCTGGCTTTAATTACTTTTTCAGATCCAGTCCAATTAATCTTTTCGCCGTTTCTTGAAGCTAAAAGTAAATTAGCTCCAGGAGTGTCTGAGGCTTGATAACCGGTAAACATAATAACAGCGTCGTCTTTTTCAATCATCGGGTTAGCCCAGGTATATGACTTGGATTTTTTTAGTAACATCCCCGCCGAAGCCATTATGATAACCGGCCGCAATCCCTGAACATGTCCGCTGAAATTTTCATGATCTCGCAAATTACTCATGAACCTATCAACGGGCGGTTTATAATCAGAATTACCTAAAATCCTAAATGTCTGGAACCAATTACGCGCCCCTCCGTCTATATAAACATGCCTTTCCAATCCTGCCTGTTGCAAAAAGTAAAAAACTTTCTGTGGGCGGTCGATTGAAAATACCGGAATAAGGATTTGGCGCTCCTCTTGTAGGTATTGTTTAACATCTGCTATAAACCGATCTGCCTCATCTTCCAACATTGGCGATTCTACTCCGGCGTAAGTTGCGTTTAGAATTAGAATATTAACATTATCCTTTAAAAAAGAAGTGTCAAAAGACGGAACGTGCGGATTATCAGTATCGCCTAGGCTAAAATCGCCGCTGATAAAAATTTTAGTTTTTCCAATGGTTAAATGATAGCCAAGAGAGCCTAGAATGTGCCCAACGCCTATTGCCCTAACCTTAATATCCCCGATTTCAAATTCAGCGCCATGATGGATTTTTTCGGCTTTAACAAGCATGTCATACAAAATTTTCTCTGAAAAAGAAGATGTTCGCCCTTTTCTTTCATCCATCTTTAAAGTTGTTACCCAGTGGCTCCGAGCAAATTCGTACGTTACCGGACTCATGATATTCCTAAACCCACCTTTAAGCGCTTGATAAAGCTCTGGCGCTAAACCGCAGTGGTCAAGATGCCCGTGCGTGTACATTAAAGCATCAATTTTATCCGGTGTAACTAACTCTGAATCTCCTTTCTGACTTGCTCTTTTACCCCTGTCAATCATCAGGGTTGTCTTGTCTGTTTTTATTAAGACACAATTTTCTCCGCCGATCTCTCTTGCCCCGCCTAATATCTCTACATTTATCTTCATTATCTGTCTCCTTATAATTCTTATTATATTATATTTTGTATTTATCTGATAGTTGTTTAATGTGCTATATGAAAAAATATTAATTAATTAACTATAGCATTTTATCTATGCTTTGTCAAACATAAGTTAATTGAACAAATTTTATATAAAAAAACAGGCCTCCAGTTTATCACTGAAGACCTTATTTACTAAAGATTAATATATTTCGCTTGCTCTTTTTCAACAAGCGACCTCCACGCAGTATCAGCACCTTCATATTTACCGATAGTCTGGTTTTCTTTCATAGCGGCTTTGAATTGCCCATAAGCCAAACTTCTTAATTCGTCAGGCACACAATCATTCATGACTAGCCACATTAAGTAACGGCGCTTAGTAGTCCCGATTCTTTTACGAGAATGAAAACTTGCTTTTCTGTTTTGATCGCAATTTCGCAAGACTCGGATAAAAAGTTCAAGATTTTCAAACTTCTCAAGTTGCTTATTGTCTGCATGCACATAAACAACTTCTTCGTCATAGTTATAACCGACCCGAAAAGTAAACAACTTGGAATAAATTGGGTTAAATGGATCAACCATTACAGCGCATCCATTATGTACATACGGCACCATATCATCAACATCAGAAAAAGTAACAATAATTTGTTCCGGTGTATGCACGTGGTAGGCTAATCCCATCCAAAAGATGTCCTGACCCCAATACTTCTTTAATTGATCCAGGTTCTGAATTTTACAAGTGGCGTAATGCCTTTTGTGCTTACCCCAAGTTACTTCAAAACCTTGCTTTACTAAACGTTCTTCTTCAAGCCGGTTATATTCCTTATTACCAACTCCTTTAGCCGCCATCATCGTTAATAAATACATCTTTGATCTCCTTTCTAGTTCGCTCTTAAAACGAACTAAGCAGTTCAGACCTGCCAACTTTTAAAAAAATTGTGAGCCTGCTGGAATTACGAGCAGGCTCATGTTATTGTTGCGATTAAGGAACACCCTCCTTTTAGTCCACCGGAACGAAACCGACCGTGCAGTGGAGCTCTCTTTTTCCAACTGTCCAATTCCAGGTTTCGGATGGAAACCTGAAGTCGCTGCCGCCATTAATGGCAAGCGCCACGCTTGAGGTTAGCTCGGGCACATGCTGCGCCCGAAGGTAATAGCAAATCTGCCTTTCGCCGCCTTTTTTAAGCTTGTTTTTAAGAAGCTTAGTCTTACCTTCAACCACAACACAGATTGTTCTTCCTCTCATTTCTTCCGGTACGCCGAAAACATACATATCCATAAAGCCTTCTTCGGGAGTCGGGATTTTGACCGTAAGAAACGGGTTAATCCCTGCGGCATTCGGGACGTTAATCTGGGCATCCTCGGAAAGCTCAATCTGCGTCAGAACCCCGGGAAAAACTATGTCTCGAGGAACGTCAGGATCGGATTTAAGAGCCGCTTCGTGGCCCTCTTTTGCTCGCTGATATCCGGCCGCAACTTCGGCCACAGTAGCCGAGGCCTTATTGCCTCCGAACTTGCGATAGCAGGGTCTGCAAATATTACCCCTTGTTTCGTTCTCGTTGCAGGTCGGGCAGATGTGCTTTTTTCCCTTAACCGTGTCATCTGATACCGCCTCTGCCTTTAATACTACTTGCGATTGTGCCATTGTGAATCTCCTTTCTCCCTATTCGGGATATAATTTTGGTTTATTTGAAACTGTACCTCAATTAGGAAAATAAATTTTTATTTTACTAATTGAGAAACAGTTAGTATTTAAAGAACTTTTAATTATATTACTTTGAATTACGAAACGAAGTTTCGTAAACATAATCGCGAAGCGATTAAGAATATCTAATGAATAAGTCTAGGCGATGCAAAATCAACTTGGATTGTCCAAATTTGTTCATTAGCATGGGTGATTGTAATAT
>JBDRJA010000015.1:0-3434 GCA_043815345.1 Patescibacteria group bacterium
AATTTATTAGTTATTTATACTTTAATTTTAGCATAAATTTAACTATTTTACTATGATAAAATTGTGGATATCTTTTTCTTTTTTAGCAGCCTGGCGGTTGCTTTTTTTGTTGCCTGCGGCAACTTAATTGGCGACAGTCCCTTTCTATATAACGCTAGTAGGACATTATCATAAAATTTTCACATCAGAAAAACAAAAAATTACCTAAAATTAAATAGATTTATTACTTATCCCCTCAAAACCCCAGAAAGTCAATTATGAAAAAATAAAAAAAAGGTGGAGACACAGTTGTGAATCCACCACGAGTTTAATAGTGTATTAGGCCGCTAAAGGCCATTTAACAGATCCGATATTACCATCACCCTCTCCTCTTCTAAACTCTTCGTCATAATCAGGGTCAATCGGGCAAGCTTGGTGAAATTTTCTGACTCTTAGAAATCTCTTACATACCTCCACCCAGCCATGATAATAATCACCGGCAAAGATCGGTAAATTACATCTTTCGCATGACCAATGATCTATTCTGGCTATATATTCAAAGTAACGAAGTATCCGCCAAAAGACCCTTATTCTTTTTATGAATTTAAAGATCTTAGCCATTTTCCCCTCCTTTGCCTCGCCGTACCCGCCGAATCGGTGGAGTAGGCGGGCAAGTAAATGACATCTATATCTATATCTTAACTTTTAGCCTATTTTTAGTCAAATTGGAACTATGATTGGGTTTGGAACTATGATTAAAGGATTAACATGAAAACTATGATTAAAAAACAGAAAATCATAGCCTACTAAAAAATCATAGTCCATCATACTAATCATTCTTAATCATCGCTTGCCCCGCTGTTCGAGAGCGGCGGGGTTCAAGACAATTTAAAATCACAAAAAATATAAAACCCTCCAAAAAACCCTCCAAAGGCGGGCGGGCATAAAACAAGAAACAAAGAAAAAAGATAAAAAAAGGCCGATTACGATAATCGGCCGGTTGAAAATTAGAACGCATATACTTAAATAATAGAGTAAGCGGCAATTCCTAAGAGAATCAAAGTCGCTTTTACCGCGGGGGTATTCCATCGCCCCCAAACCAAATTCTTATAAAAAAATATGCCCATTTTTACCCCCTTCCTCTTTTTTTTGTTTTTAAATTAAAAAAGCTATATAGCACATTTAGCTTTCATGCCCAGAGACGTCAACCAAACTTTTTTATCGTCAAAAAGAACAAGTTCCCTTTTCTTTAAATCGGCCAGACATTCCATGAGAAAATGAAAACCAATCCGCACTCCCATCTCATCATTAACAAATATTTTCTCCCGAAATCTCCTGAAGGCAAACTTTGCGTCCATCCCTTGTTTTACTCCTTCTATTAAGAGCTTTAAAACTTCCCCCTGCTTAATACCACCGGCAAGGTTAGAAATAGTCATCTTCGAAAAATCAACATCTTTAGGTAATTGACTAATCGCTGACATCACGTCACCTCCTTTGTCTCGCCGAAGCTTTACGCGTAGGCGGGCTTTTTTGTTACGTAACATGTTACGTAACAAAATTATTTTAAACTATATTTAATTAATTATTCATAAATATATCTAAATATTTTTGATAAATATAAGTTCTATCATATGTACCTTTGTCCTCCCGCGCTTTTAGAATCCCAAGAGTCACAAACCGGTCAATCAAGCCTTGCGCACCTGCACGAGTAAATTTCGTCCACTCCATAATTTTTCTAGTACTAACAATTGGTAAACTAAATAAATTAGACAACACTAAAATTCCACTCTCCGATTCTCTCCTCGCCAGAGCTTGAATTTTCTTCATATCTTCATCGCGCAGTTGCCTAATTTGATTCGTAATTTTTACTGATTCTTGAGCCGTTTCTATTATTCCATCCAGAAAAAAATCAATCCATTGCTCTACCTGTCCATTATGGTAATCATCTAATCTTTGATAATACATTTTTTGATGCTTTTTAAAGTATGAAGATAAAAAAAGAACGGGTCGTTCTAAAAGTTTTCGATGACATAGTAAAAGCGTAATAAGAAGTCTACCTGTTCTACCGTTTCCATCTAAAAAAGGATGAATAGTCTCAAATTGCGCATGAACTATAGCAATATGAATAAGCGGAAGAACTTTTTTCTCTTCATGCAAAAATTTTTCAAAGTCATGTAATGCACGGAGCATCTCACTAACTGGAGCGGGCACAAAATGCGCATTGTCAGGCTTTGTTCCGCCAATCCAATTTTGGCTTTTACGAAATTCCCCCGGACCTGAAAAATGTGTAGCTCTTGCTCCGATCATGAGTTGTGAATGAATTTCACAAATCAAACGCAAAGAAAGAGGAAAACTATCAAGTCGTTTAGTACCATAATTTAAGGCTTTTATGTAGTATAAAATATCACCGGCGTCTGTTTCCTTAGTAGCAACACCAGCATCTCGTTCAATAGCGTCCACAATAGTAGCCTTCGTTCCCTCTATCTGCGCTGAAGAAGTCGCATCTTTAGCAACAAACATACGTAGAAAAAAATTAATATCCGGCAATGCATTTTCGGTTGTAGTACCGTCTAATTTACCTATTAGACGATTAGCTTCATCCGCTTTTAATAAAATATTTTGAGGAACATTAAAAATACCCTTAGGTGGGAAAGGATTAGGAACGAGAGCTGAAAAACCTTCTTTTTGTTTTATTTTTTTACCTATTTCTACGTCCATAAACTTAGTTTATATGTTTTTACCAATATATACTATCTTACACTTTAGTATACTTTATGTCAAGAGATGTATACTAACTTATTAGTTCTTTATTATGTGGCATTCCACTTCGCCGTCGCCGCTCTCGAGCTGCGGGGATATAATAAATTATCTTTAATTTACCTTAATTATCTCTTTTTAGGTGTTTTTAGTCAAATTGGAACTATGATTACGTTTGGAACTATGATTAAAGGATTAACATGAGCACTATGATTAATTAATCCAAGCATCATAACCTACTAAAAAATCATAGCCCATCATACTAATCATTCTTAATCATAGCTTGCCCCGCTGTTCGAGAGCGGCGGGGTTCAAGACAATTTAAAATCACAAAAAATATGAAACCCTCCAAAAAGGCCCTCCAGAGGCGGGCGGGCGGGCGGGCATAAAACAAGAAACAAGAAAATAAAAACCCCATCCAAGCGTGAGCTAGAATGGGGAAAAGAAAAGAACCGCCCCAGAGTAATCGGAGCGGACTTGAATAATATTATTTATACTATTATTATACTAATTTTAGCTAATTTTCGTAGTATGCGCTATAAATATCCACATTTTTACGCATTTAGACATTTAACAATGTTACTTTGGCGGTTACGGTTGGGACATTAATTATATTACTATGCTGTCCGCTTGATTTACGGATAATTTTTACTTTTTCATTGATGCTATTTTTTAATTGTACCGGATTTAACGATAAA
>JBDRJA010000016.1:0-5426 GCA_043815345.1 Patescibacteria group bacterium
AATTTATTAGTTATTTATACTTTAATTTTAGCATAAATTTAACTATTTTACTATGATAAAATTGTGGATATCTTTTTCTTTTTTAGCAGCCTGGCGGTTGCTTTTTTTGTTGCCTGCGGCAACTTAATTGGCGACAGTCCCCTTAATGTTACTCCACAGTCTCCGTTAGGGACTGAGGCGGCTATTTTCATTAAATACATTCTCAATATCCTTTATACTCTCAACTCTCACCAACTCCTCTCGCATCTTCTTAGCGCCTGGCAGTCCCTGCACATACCAGCACAAATGTTTCCGCATTTCAATTAATCCTTGCTCTCCTTTTAATTTTTCAACTAATTTAGCCTGCTTTAAAGCTATTTTAAAAATTGGCCGAGCAGTTCTTTCCACGCTTTGCCCAGTTCTAACTGCTTTAAAAATCCAAGGCCTGCCTAATGCACCGCGAGCTATTCCAATTCCATCAGCTTTAGTTTTATCTAATAGCCATTCAACATAATCCTTAACATTAGTTCCCCTCTCCCGTGAGGAACGAGCGGGAGAGGGGTTAGGGGTGAGGGTAGTCCCAACTCCTCCATTAGCTAAAATAATACCATTAAAATCATTTCTAGCTTTTTTTATAACTTGCCAATCAATCGGTCCGGAAAAACCTTGCCCTAAGGTTCGGCCATGAATCATCACGGCTTTAATATCTAAATCATTAATCTGGTCCAAAAATTGCAAAACATCAACCTCGCCCACCTTTGTTCTTGTTTTTATTGAGACAGGCAAATCAGTTGAGTTAATTACCGCTTTTATAATCTCCCGCGCTAATTTAGGCTTATTCATCAGCACCGCGCCCGCGCCCTGTTTAGCTACTTTTTTAACCGGGCATCCGAAATTAATATCAAACCCATCAGGAATACTAATAGCCACCGAGTGGCTCTTAAAGCCACTCGGTGGCTTTTTTGTTAGCAACTTAACAGCTCCCTCAAAATGCCCTGGCTCACTGCCGAACAGCTGTACTACATAAGGACGCTCAATTTCGCTAAATTCAAGCATTTCCAGCGTTTTTTGAGGATTATAAACCAAGGCAGTCGCGCTAGCCATTTCCGAATAAACTATCTCGGCTCCAAAACCTTTGCAAATTTGCCGAAAAGCAGAATCGGTATAACCAGCCATTGGTGCTAAAGCATAAATAAACTTTTTCTTATGTTTTAATATATTCCAAAAATTTTTCATGTATTTTAAACGGGCACCTTATTAGGGCGCCCGGCGCTATCAGATCAGGGCTTGTGTAAAGCCATCTTGGTTAGATTTTTTGATACCGGGGCGGCTTTACTTTATCCAGAGACCCCTACCACCTCCTTCCCCTTTAACCCGGTCTTCTCTTAGTATATCTGAAAAAATTTATCCTCGCCATTATCAACCTCCTTTTGTGTGGTGGAAAAATAAAAAAAATAATCCACCGCTTTTGCCGTTTTGCCAGCTTTCTATGCTGGTCTGCGTATCCTTTGTGATAAGACAAAACTTCCTCCTTTCTGATTTATTTGAAAGATTGCTCCTCCATATTTATAACTTATCAAAAATAATAAAATTTGTCTAATAAAAAACCGAGCACTTTAAAAATATGCTCGGTAATTAATATTTATACTCCCACTATCATTCCGGGCTTGACCCGGAATCCAGGAGTAATAGCAGAAACATAGATTTTTTCTTCCACCCCGATTATCTAATAAAATTATTTCTTATAAACTCTTTGCCCGTCTTTAGTATCTTCAACAATATAACCTAATTTTTCAATTTTATCTCTTAGTTTATCTGACTCTTTGAAATTTTTTTCTTTTCTGGCTTTCTCTCTGGCTTTTTTTAGTTTGTTTACTTCTTTTACTCCCTGAGATGGTTCATATAGTACACTACTAATTTTCAATCCAAAAACCCGGTCTAAATCTAAGATAGTATTCAATTTCTCTTCTTTAGTTATTTTTGATTTAAGTAGCTTTTGTGCAACGGCCAGAGATTTAGGCATGCTCAAATCATCGTTAATTGTACTTAAAAATTTTTTATAGTATTTATGATTAATAAAATTCGGTGAAACTGTGTAGGGCCTAAAGGCTGGTGATGTATTTCCTATTGTAATATACTCAGTATCAATCAAATCTCTTGCTTGATTATATAAATGCTCAAGGCCATCTTGCGCATTCTTCATCGCCTTTTCACTGTACTCCATCGGCTTCCGGTAATGCGTCTGCAAAGTAGCAAATCGAAAAACCATAGGGTCTATCCCCTTATTTATAAAAGCATTTTCTAAAGTTAAAAAATTCTCTTTACTTTTAGCCATTTTTCTACCACCGGCAATATTTAAAAATGCGCCGTGCAACCAATAATTAAAAAACTTTTTACCGGTAGCCGCTTCAGATTGGGCAATTTCATTAGTATGATGAACGTTAATATGGTCTATCCCGCCGCAATGAATATCAAGCTGGTCGCCTAAATATTTCATGCTCATGGCTGAACATTCAATATGCCAACCCGGAAAACCTATGCCCCAAGGAGATTCCCATTCCATCTGCCGCTTCCCAGTAAGTTCCCTCCCCTTAGCAAGGGGAGGGTTAGGGTGGGGTTCGGAAAACTTCCATAGAGCGAAATCCGTTGGATTTTTTTTCTCTCTGTTTATTTCCACCCGCGCTCCTTCCCGCAACTTTTCCAGCGGTTGATGGCTTAATTTATTATAATCTTTAACTTTAGCCGTATTAAAATAAATTCCGTCTGAAGTATTATAAGTATATCCTTTCTTTTCCAGTTCTTTTATCATCTTAATCTGCTCCTTTATATGGTCCGTGGCTTTGCACCAAATTTCCGGTTCAATAATATTTAATCTTTTTAAATCCTTTTTGAATTCCATTGTATAATATTCGGCTATTTCCCAAGCAGTTTTTCCCTCCCTTTTCGCTCCTTTTTCTAACTTATCTTCGCCCATATCCCGGTCTCCGGTTAAATGCCCGACATCAGTTATATTCATGACATGCTTAACTTTATAACCATTGTAAATCAAGACACGCTTTAAAATGTCTTCAAAAATATAAGTTCTTAAGTTGCCAATATGAGCATAATTATAAACAGTAGGCCCGCAAGTATATAAGCCAACATTATAACTCCCCTCTTGCTTGCCCGCCCTTTTGGAGGGAGAGGGGTCAGGGGTGTGTATTGGTTTAAACAATTCTTTTTTGCGAGTTAATGTGTTGTATACTGATATTTCTTTCATACATTTTGTCATTCCGGCCCGGGAGCCGGAATCCAGAGCTTAATAATATAACTTTAGTTTACCCAAATATTTAATTTTAATCAAGAAAAAAGAGGGCTGGAATTCTTCCCTCTTTAAAGCATAGATCAAAAGTTAAAAAGAAATATCGGCATCTTCATAAAGAGATAAATTCTTCTCATTCCAACAAAGAATAGGAAAGGCATGAAATATATTTGGCCCTTTGCAATTACTAAGAATCTTGAGAAAACCATTGAAATTTTTCTCTGTTTGTTTCTTTCAATGTAATACCAAGCATCAGCAACCATACAAATAATAAATGAGCCAAACACCAAAATTCCAAAAATTGGTTGTAAAATTCCTTGGAGTAATAAAAAGATAACAAAGGCAACTAAGAATAAACAAAATAAACATATGACGTAGATGAGGAAACCTCCTTTAATGTTTAAAAATGCTTCTGCATCTTGATCAAAGCATTGATGGCCCATTGCCTTTTCAACTGCGGCTAAACAATTATCTATTTTATTTAGCAGTTGTTCGCCGATTTTCTTAAAAAGAACTCTTACTTTCATGACATTCTCCTCCCTGTTTTAGTTTATTTATAAATACTTTAGCAATAAATTTTAATTTAAGCAAATAACTTTGTGCTTAAATATTTCTCTCCCCGATCAGGAAATATTACCACAATATTACTAGAATCAATTTGTTTAGAAACTTGAATAGCGGCGTACATTGCCGCCCCGCTGCTCATCCCGGCAAAAATACCCTCTTTTAAGGCTAGCTTTCTGGCTGTTTCATAAGCATCTTCATTAAAGACTACTATTTTACTTGATAATTTATTTTTATCATATATTTTAGGGGCAATCGCCTCTTTCATATTCTTTAAGCCAGCGATTTTATGGTTAAATTGCGGTTCAACTCCTATGATTTGAATATCATTATTATATTCTTTTAGCCTTTTGCCCGCGCCCATTAAAGTGCCTGATGTACCCATACCGGCAATAAAAATAGTAATATCTGGCACCTGCTTAATAATCTCTTCGGCAGTAGTCCGATAATGTGCTAAAGGATTATTAGGATTATCAAACTGGTTGGGCATCCAATAAACGCCCGGATTTTCTTTATAAATTTCATGCGCTCTTATAATCGCTCCGTCAGTCCCCCTCTCTGGATCAGTTTCTATAAGCTTAGCCCCAAATGCTTTCAGCATCTTTTTTCTTTCTTCGCTCATCCCGGCCGACATTACTAATTCTACTTTATATCCTTTGACTGCGCCAACTAAAGCTAAGCCAATCCCCGTATTTCCTGAAGTTGGTTCAAGAATTATCTTTTCGCGAGTTAATTCTTTACTTTCTTCAGCCGCTTCAATCATAGATAGAGCAATTCTATCTTTAACTGAACCGCCAGGATTATTACCTTCTAATTTTGCGTATATAGATACATTTTTATTTGGATTTAGATTATTTATTCTAACAATAGGCGTATGGCCGATTGCTTTTAATATATTATTGTAAGTCATAATTTTTTATCCACAAATTACAAATTTAATACAAAAAATTAGTGAATTTGTAAATGATTTGTAGATTTGTGGGTTCATAAGATTTAAAAACGTAAATAGTTGTTAAGAAATTAAAATACTCTCGGTTTCCCGAGAGCCTTTAAGTAAATTATTTTAATAAAAATATTAAATACACAAAAATTGTACTCTCGGAATATTCACGAAAGCACAACAACAAGCAATTAAATTGTTAGGTTTATTATTCATATTTATTTATTCCCACCTTGCTTTTAAGCAAATCAATATCTTCTTGAAAGCGATCATGCGCTGCTTGATTTGAAATATGCTCAACTTTATGATCGTCAAATTTTTTAGCAATACCATCAACGGCTGTTACCAGCTTCTTTACATCTCCTTTTATTTCACCAACATCATCTTTTAATTCATTGAATTCATCCTTGGTAACTAACTTATTAAATTGTTCTGGTGTGAGATCCATATATTCTTAATTAAGGATTACCTTTTAATAGTATCATTTAAAAATATACAAGTCAAAAAAATGTATTAGTCCACCTCATATTGGACACCAGACAATTATTAAGCAAATAATCCACAGGAGAGGTTAAATTAAGGCTCCAGTGAAATCTATCAGTATTGTACCATAATAACCAGTCTATTAATTTCTTGTTAAAC
>JBDRJA010000017.1:0-2623 GCA_043815345.1 Patescibacteria group bacterium
AATTGATTTCGAGACTGCCTCTATAATTGGTTCGGATTTAGGCGTAGATGTTAAGTTAGAAGAAGGGAGAGAAGAAATAGAAGAAAGTAAAAGCGAGAGACTTGAGAAAATACTAGGCAAAGAAGATAAGGACAAATTAAAAATTCGACCGCCGGTAATTGTAATAATGGGGCATGTTGACCACGGCAAAACTAAATTATTAGACGCAATTAGAAAAACTAATGTTGTAGAGGGAGAGGCGGGAGGCATAACCCAGCATATTGGCGCTTATCAAGTGGAAAGAAACAACAGGCTGATTACTTTTATTGACACCCCGGGTCATGAAGCTTTCACAGCAATGCGCAGCCGGGGAACTAAAGTTGCTGATATCGCCATTTTAGTTGTGGCGGCTGACGATGGAGTTAAGCCGCAAACCATCGAAGCTTTTAGAATTATTGAGGCCGCCAAAGTGCCTTTTTTAGTAGCGATTAATAAAATTGATAAAAAAGAAGCGGATATTGATAAGACCAAGCAAGAACTATCAACCCAACTTAATATTACCCCGGAAGATTGGGGGGGGAAAACTATTTGCGCGCCGATCTCAGCTAAAGACGGCAAGGGAGTTGAAGACTTGCTAGATATGGTTTTACTTACCGCTGATGAGGGAGCTGATAAAATTAAATCAAACCCAGAAGCTTCTGCTTTGGGCACGGTGATAGAGTCCCATATTGATAAAGGAACTGGTCCAGTCGCGACAATTTTAATTCAAAACGGCACATTGAGGATTGGTGATCCCCTTTGTTTTTCCGGAAAATTATACGGCAAGGTGCGGGCCTTGAAAAATTATAAGTATGAAGAAATAAATAAGGCTGGACCCTCAAACCCAGCAATAGTTATAGGCTTAAAAATTTTGCCAGTAGTAGGAGATATGTTGGAGGTCGGAAAAGGAGAAAGGGTAAAAAAGAACAAAATGCAGGAAAAGAAAAGCAGCCAATTCATTAAGCAGGTTGAAGAAAAAAAAGAAGACGATAAAACTAAAAAGATAAATTTAATAATTAAAAGTGATGTTTTAGGCTCAGCAGAAGCGATTGAAGAGTCATTAGAAAAGATTAATACCAAAAAAGTAAAAGTAAAAATAGTTCATAAAGGGCTTGGTAATATTACTGAAGGGGACATTGATAAAGCAGAAGGGTCTCAAGCTCAGGTTATTGGATTTAACGTAAAAATTTCTCCGCAAGTAGAAAATTTAATTAGAGCTAAAGGAATAATAGTTAAATTATTCAATGTAATATACGACTTGATTGAGTATATCGAAAAAGAAATGCAAGGAATGATTGAGACGGAATTCAAGAGGGTTGACCTAGGAAAATTAAAAGTTATGGGGATTTTTAGAACAGAAAACAAGAGTCAAATTATTGGCGGAAAGGTAATTGAGGGCAAAATTAAAGCGGATAGTTTAATAGAAGTAATCCGAGATAAACAAGTTATTGAAGAAGGTAAATTAATTAAGTTGCAGTCAGGAAAGCAGGACGTAAGCGTAGTAGAAGAAAATCAGGAATGCGGAATCCAGTATGAAGGCAGGCCAATTATTGAAAAAGGTGATATTTTATTGTTTCATAAAAAAGAGATAGTAGTGTAGAAATTAGTACACTCAAATCTACAAGTGTTTTTGATTTTTTATCATTATTTTATGTCGCGAATTGAACAAGTAAATGAATTAATTAAAAGTCAATTAGCAAAATTAGTAAACCAAGAAGTGGTAATCGAAGGATGTCTTATTACTATTAGCTATATTGACTGTTCCCTTGATTTAAAAAACGCCAAAATAGGAGTTTCGGTTTTACCAGAGAAATTTTCCGGATCAGCTTTGAGCGCGTTAAGAAAAAATTCAAGCCGATTTTCTAATTCAATAAAGAAAAAAACTAAATTAAGACATATCCCCAGGTTTAGATGGCTCATTGATACGACTGAAAAAAAAGCTTGGGAAATTGAGGAATTATTTAAAAAAATCAAAGAAGAAGAGAGGAAGGATCATGTAAAAAACAGACCAGCCTCAGGTTGAGAATGTAAAACCTGCTTGCCCGCAGGCAGGTAAGAAAACAAGAATGAAGGCGCTTCGGTTTTAACTGGGCGCCTTCATTTATTTTTATCCTGCTTGCGTTTTTTGTAGTATTAACGTATAATAAAACATTCTTAAATCTATGAATCCAGATATAAAGACAACAGATAAATACTTCCAGGCTTTTGATAATATCCAGGAAGCTCAAAATATTTTATTAGTCACACATGAGAGGCCGGATGGCGATGGATTGGCCTCTGTTTGCGCTATGATTAATTTGCTTGAAAGCTTAAATAAAAATTATACTGCTTTTTGCAGTGATAAGCCGGGGCCAAGTTTTTCATTCCTGCCTTTTATCGAAAAGATTATATCTGATAAAGATTTTTTTAATTTCAAAGACTTTGATTTAATAATTATATTTGATTGCGGGGGCCTTAACCGAACCGGCCTATCTAAGGAAATAGAAGGAAAGAGCAGCCAATTTATTATTGAATTTGATCATCATCCTAGGATGGATAATTATTCAGATTTAGAAATTAGGTTTCCTAAAGCAGCAGCAGTTTCTGAAATTCTATATTATTTTTT
>JBDRJA010000018.1:0-2961 GCA_043815345.1 Patescibacteria group bacterium
TAGAATATAAAAATATCCCCCCCGAATAATTCAGGAGGGATATTTTATTTGATTTCTTTAGCTTTATCTAATTGCTCCACTATAGGCAATCGCTCTAACAACATCCCAGGCAGTAGCTGCTTCGGGATTATATCCGTAAATTCCTTTAAAGTGTTTTATCCCAGCTTTTTCACTATCCATATTTCTACCAGCCGGACGTAGACCGTAAGCCATAACAGTTACAGCTGCATCGTCATTAGCATTAGTGCGGTTAGGCTCTCTTAAATATATCTTCTTAAAGTTTACGGTAGCTCTATCTTCAGCCGCAGTGCTTCTTTGGGTAGGCCATCTGCCGTTCGCAATTTTTATAACATCATTCCAATCGCTAGATGTAGTAGGTAATTTACCTAAGGCGGCCTGGAAGCTATTAACTACACCGGCTCTTTCGCCAGCGCCTAATACTTTAGTAGCTGGAGTGCCATAAGTTACAAAGCTGGTAATTGTATTGCGAACTTCAGCGGTAACACCGCTACCTTCTACAACTTTAGCAACAATAGTTTCGTTATAGCTAGCTTCTGACGCAGCGTCTCTTTCAACTCCCATTTCAGCAATAATTTGATTAACATCGCCAGTTACAACTGCTTCAGCGTCAGCAGCCATTTGTTCAAGAGTTACTTTACCCGCAGAGTCTTTAGCTGGAACTCCGGCGGTTTCGGAAATTTTAGGAGTTTCGGTTGGAGTGTCAACGACAGGAGTTTGATCGGCTGGAGTTTCATCGGCTGGAGTTTCATCGGGGGCAGGGCCAGTTCCACCTCCTCCGGGGGAAATAGCCGGAGCGGGAGCTTGACAGTATGCGCTTGAGCCAGATCCGGTAACAGTGTAGCCAGAGTCGCAGGTGGCCGCGCCACAGGCCGAATTATACGTTAGAGAATTAGCTATAGCTGTGGTGACCGGTTCTATAGTGTAAGTTGCATCCGTAGAAGGAATCGCAAGAGTGTTTGTTCCGGGAGCGCTATTTTTTACACAAGCAACAGTAGCACCATTTAGCAAAGCTCTAATTGCTTTTACAGAGGTGTCAGAACTGCTTACAGTAAAGGCGTTAGTAGCATCAGGGTAAACTACTGTAAAAGCGCCACTAGTATAAACCCAGCTTTCAGCTCTTGATCCTTCTACTATTACAAAATTAACAGAGCTAGCTCCAAAAGTAACACTACTTACGGTAATATCTGCGTCAGCAATAAAATCGGTTGAGGCGGCTAGAGTGGGGGAAATAACAAAAATTAAAGCTAAAATAATTATCACAAAAATTTTTCTCATAAGCATGAATTAATTTGGTTAATTAAATAATAATTAGCTTTATCTTATTGACATCCATTTCCAAATACGGGAAGACCCATCAACCTCTGCTGTAGTGGAAGCGTTAAATAAGGAAACATCAATTTTATCAGCCGTTGTGGATGCTGAAGCTCCCATGAATGTTAACCAATTGTCAGCTGCATCTTCAATTAATCCTGGCTTAGTTAAAAATATTGTATCTCCGCTTGCCACACCTGTAGCTGTACAAACCACGGATGTACTTGTTCCTAATGCGATACTGGGTGGATCAATAGTACAAGTTCCGAACAATAATTTTGCAACCGGTGAGCCATCGCCGATAGAAACCGCAGTGGTTGAGGCGTTGAATCTTGATTGAGCGCCAGTTGATTGAGGAACAAATAGATTAGTTGTTGAGGCGCGTAAATTAACTGTATCAACGTCAAAAATCGGAACGCCAGCGCTAGTTTTAACTGTTAGAGCTAGATTAGCGGCATCAGTAGAAGTAATAACAGTTGAGGAAGCTGTTAGAACTCCGCCATCAGCAATGCTAACTTTTGTGGTTCCGTCATCCTGCAGGGTTATGAGATTTCCAGTGCCGGTTTGATTAATCGTTAAGGCCGCGTTAGTGTTATCAGCGGTAGTAATAGTAGTAGTGGTAGCCGTTAGAGCACCAACAACAGTTAAAGCGCCATCTGCTTGTATAGCACCATCAATTTCTACTGCGCCGGAAAAGAAAGCATCCCAATAATTAGAAACCGTTCCTGGGGTAGTAGAGCCAACTTGGAATAATACGCGCGGGCTGGTTGTACCTAATCCAACCCTATTGGTTGAAGCGTCTAGGAAGAAAAGAGCAGAGTCAGTATCTCCTTCAGCTCTAAAATCTTTATCTGCTCCAGAATCATTGAAAGTGAATGTTCCGCCGTTTATTGATGTATTACCACTTACAGTTAAAAGTCCAGCGGTCGTTATGTCGCTTCCAATAGTAGTAACGGCTCTGACAATTCCAACAGTAGCTAAGCTAGCTATTAAAGTTGCCATCACTACCTGTAGAATCAATTTTGACTTAATGAATTTTTTCATAATCTTTTTTACGGTTCACTCTGTTGAATTTTTTTAATCGACCTAAAAGAAAATTAATTAAGCAGAGTGAATTTTAATTTTAAGGCATAATAAAATTAATAATTAGGCCTAAGGATCATTAATTTTAAATAACCTTTTTACTTTTTAATTAATATATAATGGAGGAAAATAGAAATTTTTTTCTTAAATCACAAGAATTTAAGAGAAATCGACCTTTAAATTTCTTTTTTATTCATAACTCCTCCTTATATTTTTGTACATGAAACATGAAATATAGAACATGGAACATGATTTTAATCTAATTTAATTGTAATATTTTTAAGTATAGATTATTTTTATTGTTCGTTTTGCAGTCTATAAAGCTGTGAACTCATTCTAATTAATTGCGACTGCAAAGGCTGTAGGACATCATAAACTTGATTAATTCTGGTTTTTAAAGCAACAATATTTATAGTAGCTTCCTCAATCAGAATTTTGTTTTTTTTATTTTCAAAAAAAATAATACTGACCAAAATAAATTGGATCAGTATTATTAAGATTAAAATCAAATAGGTAATTTTATTATTCAAAATTATTAAAAAAAAT
>JBDRJA010000019.1:0-5431 GCA_043815345.1 Patescibacteria group bacterium
CCTGCCTCTTTTTTTTATTTAAATTCTTTATCTATTATCACGCTCTGCCAAATTGTAGTTGTCCTTTGTAAGTTTCATAAATTTTATTAAATAATCATCCATTTTAATTTAATTCAATAATTCTAAATTCTTCATTCATAAATCTAAAATCTTAAATCTTCATTTTATAACTCCCCCGCCCAAAATTTCATTTCCTTTATATAAAACCACGCTCTGCCCCGACGTAACCGCCCTCTGTGGCTTTTTAAACCTAATTTGATATAACCGTTCCCTCCCCTTAGCAAGAGTAGGGTTAAGGAGAGGTTTTATTTCGCAATCCACTGCCTGGCTTCTATATCTAATAACCGCCTTGCATTTCAAAGGCATTCTTGGTCTAACCCCACCCACCCAATTCACATTTTCGGCAATCAGTTTGTCGCTATACAAAACCGGATCATCTTTATCTTTAACCACGTATAAAGTATTAGTTTTATAATCGGTTTTAGCTACATAAAAAGGGCCGATTCCGCCGATTTCTACGCCTTTGCGCTGTCCAATTGTGTACAAAGGTAGACCCTTGTGCGAGCCAACCTTTCTTAACCCCCTCTGTGTCTCCCCCTTGCTAAGAGGGAGAATTTCTTCAATTGGCCCTGATTTCAATTTTAAATGCCTTTTTAAAAATTCATTATGGCTTTTTTCCGGGATAAAGCAAATCTCCTGGCTTTCGCTTTTCTCATAAACCAATAGCTTATTTTTTTTAGCTATTTTCCTTACTTCTGTCTTAGTATAATTTCCTAAAGGAAATAGTAAATGAGCTAACTGCTCCTGATTTAAAGTATATAAAAAATAACTCTGATCCTTTTTCTTGTCCTTTGCTTTTAATAACTTATACTCACATTCTTCATTCTTCATTCTACATTCTACATTTACATAGTGTCCTGAAGCCACATAATCAAACCCCATCTCCCTCGCTCTTTTAATCAGTAAGCCTAACTTTACAAATTTATTACAGGTTACGCACGGATTAGGGGTATTGCCTACTTTATATTCATCTAAAAAATAATCAACCACCTGTTTTTTAAAATCATTTTTAAAATTCAAAGTATATAAGGGAATTCCCAGTTTTTGGCAAACCTGTCTAGCGTCCATTAAGGCTTTATTAGAACAACATTTATTTTCTACTTCAGAAATTCCATCCTTCCAGAAATGCAAAAATATCCCCATTACCTCGTAACCCTGTTCTTTCAACATAAAAGCCGCTACCGAAGAATCAACCCCGCCAGACATCGCTACTATTATCTTTCCTGCCCCGCCTTTCGAGAGAGGCGGGGTTAACTTTTTCTTGGTCATTTCTATTATATTAATAATTTACATATATAAATTTTCCGGATTACCTGCCTTGCCAGCAGGCAGGTTTCTATCCATCGCCAATTTAATTGGATTATCAATAATATATTGCCTTATTCTATTTAATTCATCATTATTTCTAATAATTCTATCATGAAACCTGGGTTGCCAGGAAAAACGTGAATTAGGATAATTTTTATTTATTATTTTTTTGGTAATTGATTTAAATGATCCGATTATTACCGATACTGACCCTGCCTTGGGTGATATTTCTGACATCCGTGGATATTTGCCCGCGTAGGAACGAGGCAATTCCTCGTTCCTCTTCTCGTTTTTGTTCTCGTTTTTGTTCTGATCGCGAGAACGAGGCTCGTTCCTACGTTTCCTACATGGCGTCTGTTTTATTTGAATTATTCCATGAACATGATTGGGCATTATTATATATTTATCCAATCCTGCAAATGAAAAATGATTTGGAATTTTTAACCAAAATTTCTCTGCAATTTTGCCTATTTCAGATAATTCCAGATACGCATCTTTAATGTATTTATCACGATATTGACCTTTCACATTACCAAAAAACATTTCCCTATTTTTTGTGCAAATGGTGACAAAATAAAACCCTTCTTCTCTATAGTCATATCCCTTATACCTATATTGTTTTTGTATTTTATATGACATATATAAATTTCTATTTCAAATCCGCAAAAACAATTTTCTTCTCCATATCATAATCTTAGCATTTTATAAACGAAAAAATCAAACCTTCTCACGAAAAAAACGAGGTACCGACCCCTCGTTCTCTTCTTGTATTTTTATATCTCCCTTCTCCGCCCTATTTGCCATCTTGCCCTTATTTTTCTTATTTTAATATATCTAATTATACATACCCAAAACTTTATCAGAAACATCATAAATCATTTGCCCGGCGTACTTTTTTAATTCTTCCATATTCCTAATATACTCTCTCTTGCCATTTCTAATTATATAAACTTTCTTTACGCTCCCCCGAATTAAATCCCCGTCTTTGAAACCATAAATATTTTCGCCTGGTTCATAGGCGGTTAAAACTTCGTCAGTTACGTCAATTATGGGCTTACCGGCATATTTCTTTAATGCTTCCAGATTTACGATATGGCTTTTTTTCTGGCTGGCAATTAAATAAATTCTTTTATTAGGTCCGCGGATTAAAAAGCCGTCGGCATAAATCTTTTTTCCTAGAACTTTTTCGCCCTCTTCTTTTTCCACCTCTTCTAGTTTACAGCCTTTTTGGCTAGCTTTTATCTGCTCCTCTGTTAAAGCACAATTTTCTGGCGATTGAGAAATAATATTTCTATATTGCCAATTATTTACACAAATATTCTGCCACGGGCCATAATTAACTTGGTTGCACTTTGTTGTTGGAATAGGCGCTCCCACGCCGTTGGAAACAGCCGGCGGCGGTATTAAAGTTGAACTAAAAACTGCAAATAAAGTAAAATGCATTGTCCAGACTATTAAATCATCGCCGCTATTGTATTTACAATCTGTTATATCGCCTATTAAACTATCCCCATTATTGGTTGGGCAGACATTAATTACTTCTGTAAAATCGCTTCCGCCATAAGAATAACCGATTCGCTTGCCGCTCATTTCTGGAAATATTATGCTTACCGGCTGATCAAAAGTTAATGCTGAACCCCCGAACCCGATTTCAATTACCTCCTCAACTATAGTTTCTTTATTCTGTTCCGCCGGTATGGTTACTAAACTATTTGCTTTTATGGTCGGAACAATTAATTTTCCATCCCAGTTTAGGCCTCCGGTAATCTTAGTGTTAGCGGGAAATTCTACTTTAAATTTATTATTCGGATTAGCTGACTGCCTGTTTAATGCCAGTCCATTCGTACCAATGGTTACAATCGTAGTGCTGGCTGTCTGCTGTTTATTGCTAAATTCAATTTTAATTTGCTTGTCAGCGCTTTCACTTTCCGGAATAGTTATTTCCTTTGTCCATTGATTAGTGGTAACATTAGCGGAATCAACTGCTAAATCCAATTTTTTGCTTGGAGTAATCATCACATCCAAGCATTGGCTTTGGCCCGCGATTAAATCATTTACTTTAAAAAATATATCTTCATTCAAATAATTCTTGCAGGGCATCTCAATAAAATATTTACCAACCGTAGTAATTTTTTTGCTGGCAATTTCTTCGTTATTAATTACTTTTAAAACCGAAACAGTTGTATTTAGAGGCGCGTCTCCAGAGTTTATTTTAACCTCGCCGTAATACAAAACCGGAATTTCCGGAGGAACTTGAGCCGCTTTTATTACTAATGGAATAATTAATAAAAAAAAGGACAGAATAATAAATTTACTTTTACTCATTAAATAAAAACCCCTTGTCCAAAATTGAAATAAGGGGTTTTTATTTTTTATTCTATTTTTATAATTCATCTTAATCATTTTTAGCGTACTCCTCCTCTGTTATAATCTATCGCGCGCGCTACCCTGCTATCATCTTGTAGCGCCGGAATAAGCAATTGCCCGAACAATATCCCACTGCGTCGCCGAGGTCGGGTTTATCTTATAAATCGCCTTAAAACTTTTAATAGCGGCTTTTTCCGAGTCTAAATTTCTTTTGTCCGGTCTCAACCCGTAAGAGATAACCGTCACGGCCGCGTTATCATTCGGATTTTCCATGTTAGCTTCTCTTTTATAAACGGTTTTAAATTCTGCCTTGGCTTTAGCTTCGGAGGTTTCGCTTCTTTCTGTTGGCCAGCGGCCGTTAGATATTTTAATTACATCCTGCCATTCCTCCATGCTTTCCGGTAACTTGCCAAAGGCACTCTGAAAACTATTAACGACGCCAGCGCGTTCTCCCGCGCCAAGCGACTTTGTAGTCTCTGTGCCGTAGGAAATGAAATTATTCAACACGAATTTTACTTCGTCCGCTATACCTCCCAACTCTTTTGTTAAGGGAAAAACATACTGATTATTCGTTTGCAACTCAAGATTAAGATCACGCTTTTCATTTACCGCAGATGCGACATCCGAGACTGGCGCTATGGTAATATGCGCGGCGTCAGTATTGATGATTTCAAGCTGGTATTCACGATTGACGATTTTTTCACCTAAGACTTTTGTATCTTGCTTAAATATTTCCTTAAGAAAATTTTGAGTAGGGACTTTGTAGGTAAATGTTTTATCCGTGTTGCTATCTCCTGAAGCAGTCTTTACAATTACATTAACCGTTCTTTCCGTGAAGTCAGGATCTATTTTTAGCATAAATTTTTTCTTAAACCCGTCTACTATATCGTTGCAATCGCCTAATATATTTCCGATTATTTCCCCTGTGATCAACTCACCGACCGGATTTTTTAATAAGGGGCTTATTTTACTAATAGTAACACAACCCACTACACCTTTTATTATTTGTTCGGTTGTCCCCATGCCATAATCGGAAGGGGCAAAAACTACTATTTTATTATCTTCCCAAGAAATCGCACTGTCTGAAATAATAAAAGTTTCTCCAAACATGACGCTCTGTTGACCGAAATTCAATTTATCTCCAAAATTCTCACCCGTAATGACCACAGATTTTCCTGGTTCATCGACGAGTGGCGAGATGTTATGTATTATAGGGGGCTTGTAAGTAAAAAATGCTATATTACTGGTTCCTCCAGCGTTTTCTACTGAAATCTCTGCCTTGCCCTTGCCGATGGGCACAATCGCAACTATTTCAGTATCACTAAAATCCGAAACAATATCAGCCGGAATACGATTGAAACCGTTGGTAAAGAAAACTTTTGTAGAGATTAAAATAGGGGTTAAAATAGACGACCGCTTAGGTTCAAAATTTTTTCCTTTGATTTTTACTTTGATACCAGGGGCACCAGAATTTGGTTGTAACTCATTGTCAATCACCGGTTCTGGTAACTCTGGAAAAATTGGTGGAAAAATAAACTTGGGAGCATTAACTGTAATGCTGACAGTCGCTTCTGCCGGAGGCCAGGCAGTTCCCCTCTCAACATGAACTTTGGCAGTATAGATGCCGGGCGAGGGATAGTTGCAACTGGCAGTGTAAGGATCAGTATTGTTCACCGCATCTGCCTCGTAACTGCCA
>JBDRJA010000020.1:0-8910 GCA_043815345.1 Patescibacteria group bacterium
TTGGATTTGTTGCTACTTTTACTCTTTTTTACTTTTGTGTTTTTGTTTTTTGGCATAATATTAGTATTAATTTTTGTTTTATTACTAATATTATATCATTAAATAATTATTTTGTTGTTATTCGTGCAACAAAGCCATTATAGATTATAAAAGTTTTAAGGGAGGTTAACAATGAGTCTTATAGATGAGTTTGAAAAAAAACAAAGGAGAAAGTACTATATATTATGGCCGGATGGCTCTAGAAAAATATTAGGAAACACAAAAAGAGAAGAAGCTCTTGAAGGTTTAGGGGCTGAAGTTGAGGGTATTAAGCGTGAAGAAGATGCAATTTTTTATGGTTTTATAAGTGTATTTGATATCACTTATGGCCAGGAAAAAAAGAAATTAGTTGGATATTATGAGCCTTTAATAAGCCAAAAGGAGGTTGTTAATGCCTGAATAAGAAAGGTGGGCGATCCTGGTTGATGGAATAAAGATACCAGGTTCTAAATCAGAAACTGAAGCGCAAACCGAGATTGATAAAAATCCTAAATATAAGGGCAAAAACGCGGTTGCAGTACCGCTTTCTGGTAAACCTCATGAAAGAGAGAATGGAGGTTGGTCGAAAAAAGGATAAAGATAATCTTCGCAGATAGTAACTTACGCTGGTTGCATGCTTTAAGGCAACCAGCTTTTTTCTTGCTAAAATTGAAGAAATAAGATAGAATGAAGAAAGAAATAAGAGTGATTATTATATTTAAGAATGCTAAAGTATTTTAACCCGAGCTAAAGCTCGGTAGAATGAAAAAATCTATGCTAAGAACACATACTTGCGGAGAATTAACTAAAAAAGCAGTTGGGAAAACCGTTGAATTAGCAGGCTGGGTACATCGCCGACGTGATCATGGCGGTGTTATTTTTATTGATTTAAGGGACAGATATGGATTGACGCAAATAAAGTTTGACCCTAAAATAGATAAAAAAGCGCACAAAGAAGCTGATAAGTTGCGCGGTGAATGGGTTATAAAAGTGGAAGGAAAAGTAGTCGGCCGCCCGGCTGATATGATTAATAATAAGCTCAAAACAGGTGAAGTAGAAGTGGAAATTAAAGAACTGGAAATACTTAATGAATCCAAGACTCCACCTTTTGAAATTGATGAAGAAAAAGCAAACGAAGCAAGCGAAGCTTTCCGCTTACAATATCGTTTTGTTGATTTAAGGAGAAAAAAAATTCAACAAATGCTTAAAACAAAAGATAAGTTTTTTCAACATATTCGTAAGTATTTTCAAGATAAGGACTTTATTGAAATTCAAACGCCTATATTAGCTAATTCATCTCCAGAGGGCGCTAGAGATTTTTTAATCCCATCCAGAATGTATCAGGGTAAGTTTTTTGCACTGCCTCAAGCGCCGCAGCAGTTTAAACAGCTATTGATGGTCGGGGGTTTAGATAAATATTTTCAGATTGCGCCTTGTTTTCGGGATGAAGATACCCGCATGGACAGGCATTACGGTGAGTTTTATCAACTAGACATGGAAATGAGTTTTATTGAAGAGGATGATGTATATCAAATAATGGAGCCTTTAATGATTGAACTGACTAATAAATTTTCAAAGAAAATAATTGTTGCGCTTGATAAAAGAGGCGGTTTTCATAAAATTGCATTTAAAGACGCTATGAATAAGTATGGTACAGATAAGCCGGATTTACGTTTTCAATTAGAGATTGCACAGATTACGGATATGGTAAAAGGGTGTGGTTTTGGTGTTTTTAAGGAGGCTGTTAAATCGGGCGGAGTAGTGCATGCCTTGAAGGTAGATGGCGGAGCTAAGTTTAGCCGAAAAGAGATTGATGAAATAACGGAGATTGCTAAATTAAAAGGAGCAAAGGGATTGGCTTACTTAACCCTCACCCCTAACCCCTCTCCCACTCCAGGCGTCGCGGGAGAGGGGAATACAGGGATGAAATCTCCGATTGTGAAATTTTTAGGAGATAAACTGGCTAATAATATTGTTAAAAAGGTTGATGGAAAACCTGGCGATATTATATTTTTCGGTGCCGATAAGTGGAGGGTGGTTTGTGAATCCTTAGGAGCTGTACGAAACGAATGCGGCCAGCGGCTTGGGCTAAAAGATAATTCTAAAGCGGCCTGGGTCTGGATTACTGATTTTCCAATGTATGATTATTCGGAAATTGAAGAGGGTAAAATTGATTTTTTTCATAATCCTTTTTCTATGCCGCAAGGCGGACTAAGGGCATTGAAAGAAAAAAAGCCTTTAGAAATTTTGGCCCATCAATTTGATTTAGTAATTAACGGTTATGAAGCTTCTAGCGGAGCTATCCGGAATCATGATCCAGAAACTTTATATAAAGCTTTTGAGATTGCAGGATATAGTAAAAAAGAAGTAGATAAAAAATTCGGAGCTATAATACGCGCCTTTGAATATGGAGCCCCGCCTCACGGAGGCAACGCCCCAGGACTTGACCGTATTTTAATGGTGCTAAATGATTGGGATTCCATCCGCGATATTTACGCCTTCCCGAAAGATGGTAAGGGGCGGGATGTGATGATGGATTCACCTGGCGAGGTTGATGAGAAGCAGTTGAAGGAGTTGGGGTTGAAAATTAGTAAATAGACGGCAGGGATAGCGGCAAATAAGAAATAATATGGACTTTCTAAAGATAAAAAGAAATAAAATTTTTAAAAAATAGTGAAGAAAATGATGTAAAAACAACAAAATTTTCATTAATAATAGTTATTGCCGAAAAAGATTACATAGCGATGAGCCTTGGAGGATTTACATGATACATGTAATAAACTTGAAAATAAGGGAAAAGAAAATGGAAAATATTAATATCAAAGAATTGCATAAAAATACAAATAAATTTTTAAATCATGAGGTGGTTGTTCAGGGCTGGATAAGGACCGTTAGGTCTTCTAATAAAGTAGGTTTTATTGAATTAAATGATGGGACATATTTTAAGGGCTTACAAATTGTATTTGCAAAAGAACTTAATAATTTTAACGAACTTACTAAAATTACGGTTGGTTCGGCAATTGAGGTTAAAGGAAAGCTTATGGAATCACCGGCCAAAGGCCAAGCTTTTGAATTAAAAGCAGGGGTTGTAAATATTATAAGTTTAGCTGACCCTGATTATCCTTTGCAAAAAAAGCGCCATTCATTTGAATTTTTAAGAACTATTGCTCATTTGCGTTCGCGCTCCAATACTTTTTTAGCGGTTTTTCGAGTAAGATCGGTTTTAGATTACGCCATTCATAAATTTTTTCAAGACAAAGGGTTTGTTTATATTCACACTCCGATTATTACCAGCAGTGATTGCGAAGGGGCGGGCGAGATGTTTCAAGTTACTACCCAACCCCCTCTTGCCAAAGGGGAGAAAATAAGCGCGGATTACAGCCATGATTTTTTTGGAAAGAAAGCAGGCTTAACTGTTAGCGGACAGCTTAATGCCGAAGCCTTGGCTATGGCCTTTAAAAACGTTTATACTTTTGGTCCGACTTTTCGGGCAGAAAATTCTAATACAGCCCGCCATGCGGCTGAATTCTGGATGATTGAGCCGGAAATGGCCTTTGCTAATCTGGAAAATGACATGGATTTAGCCGAGGAGATGATTAAGTATATAATAAACTACGTATTAGAAGAATGTCCGGAGGAGATGGAGTTTTTTAATAAATTTATTTATAAAAATTTACTAGAAAGATTAGATAAGGTTGTAAGCTCAAAATTTAAGCATATTACGTATAGTGAAGCCATTGAGTTGTTGCTTAAAGCAGATAAAAAATTTGAATATCCGGTTAGATGGGGGATTGATTTACAATCAGAGCATGAAAGGTATATAACAGAAGAAATATTTAATAAGCCGACTTTTATAGTTGACTATCCTAAGGAAATTAAGGCTTTTTACATGCGCTTGAATGATGATAATAAAACTGTTGCGGCTATGGACTTATTAGTGCCGGAAGTAGGGGAAATTATCGGCGGCAGCCAAAGAGAAGAAAGATCGGAAGTGCTTAAGAAAAGGATGGAAGAAGCCGGACTGGATCTTAAGGATTACCAATGGTATTTAGATATAAGAAGATACGGAGGGGTTAAGCATGCTGGTTTTGGCCTTGGTTTTGAGAGAATGATAATGTACTTAACTGGCATGAATAATATTAGGGATGTTATTCCATTTCCTAGGACACCAAAAAATGCTGAATTTTAAAAACTTGCATAATTATTTTTTATAGTTTAGAATATAATTACTTAAAAAAATAGCTTTAATTTTTGGAATGGAAGGTGAAATTCCTTCGCTGTCCCGCAACTGTGATTCCGCTCAAGGCGGATAAGTCAGAAAACAAAGATTATGGCTTAATTAATTCATTAAGCTCTTCGAGGTTTGAGAGTTGGTGAATGCCAGCATTTTTGTTATTTAGGCATTTTCCATTCCCTCGAAAAGGGAATTTTTTTATGAAGAAAAAAATAATTTTAACACTGTTTTTAATAGTGTTTTTTATTTTGCCATTTATGGCTAAAGCGGGCGTAGATGAGGCGGTAAATTATTTAAAAGCGCAGCCTCAAGACGCCTGGATTACCCAAGCTTTAGTAGCAGCCGGTGAAACTAGTGTAGCAACTGATCATTTAACTAGTGTTAACCCAGGCGCTTTAAATCCAGCTAATGATTATGCTAAAGCTATATTGGCTTTAACCGCCGCGGGAAAAAATCCGACTACTTTCGGTAGTGAAGATTATGTGGCTAAATTAAAAACTTATTATGATGGCGAACAGATGGGCGAAGTTAGTTTAATTAACGACGATATTTGGGCAATTTTAGCTTTAGCCTCTGTAGGTCAAGTAGATTCTGAAGAAGCTCAAGCAGCTAAAAATTATTTACTAGCTAACCAAAATGAGGACGGGGGCTGGGGTTATTCCCCGGGAGGGGCAAGCGATACCAATGATACCGCGGCTGTTATTATTGCGTTAGTTGAAGCTGGGGTGAGCGCAAGTAATACAGTTATTGTAAATGCTATTAATTATTTACAGTCTACCCAAAATGATGATGGCGGCTTTACCTATGACCCTAATAGCGAATTTGGTACAGACAGTGATTCAGGATCTGACGCTTGGGTAATTTGCGCTTTAAATAAAATTGGTCAAGATCCCACCAGCTGGGATAAAGAGGGTAATAATTCTATTACTCACCTTGAATCTTTGCAAGATGAAGATGATGGCGGTTATTGGTGGGTGGAAGTTGGCACTTCACAATGGAATAATAAAGCCATGACCGCTTACGCCATAATTGCGTTAAGCGGAAAAAGTTTTCCAATCGGTTATTATGAAATCCCGCTTCCAGTCTCGGTGCCTACAGCTCATTTAGTTATAAAAGGCAAAGCTGGTGTTATTTGTGAGGCTGATATAAAGGCGAACACAGCTTTAGAAATAGTAGAAAATGGAGCTGAAACATGCAACTATACTTATAATATTGAAGATACTGATTTCGGGCCTTATTTAAATAAGATCAATAATGACGCGGCTGAAGGTTCGCTGGGCTGGCTTTATTATGTTAATTCAGTAATGCCGGATGTTGGGGCATTTGATTATGATTTATCTGAAGGGGATGAAGTATTGTGGTATTTTGGTGAATGGGGATGGGATAATATTACTTTAGCAGAAGGTGGCGCAAGCGAAGTGGCGGTAATTGTATCACAGCCTTTAACTATTGCTATACCTAGCACGGTTAATGACGCGACTATTAATGTCAGCTCGCTTGTTACTGATGACGGAACTAATACAATCGCAACTTTACCTAAAATTACCTTAAACGCAGTGATCAGCATATCAGGGTCTGCTGTAGAAGTTGTTATTCCAGACGGCGCGGTTATTACGGCTCCGACTGGCTGGAATGGTATTATTAATGCGCCAAGAATTGAAGAGAATAGTTCAGTAACGGTAACACCTGATAGCGGTTACACTGCTGAAGTGTCTTCAGTAATAGAGGTTGGATATGGAGATATAGAATTGTTATTTGACAAAGCTGTTCGCTTGCTAATACCAGGAGCGGCTGGAAAAAAAGCGGGATATTCTCGGGGGAGTAATTTTACTGCTATCTCTGAAATCTGTGGCGCTGATAATCAAGAAACAGGTAATGCTTTAGCAGAAGGGGATGAATGTAAAATTGACATAGGGAGCGACTTAGTTGTTTGGACAAAGCACTTTACCAGGTTTGTAACTTATCTTCAAAGTATTATTCAAAACAGTCCTCCTCCTTCTACTATTTATAATACCCCAAGTTATAACCCGCCAAGCACAAATTCTATCAATACGGCCACCTCTACTGATGAGCAAATAGATTTTTGCCAGGAAGATTGTCTTTCAGACAGCCAGGAGCCTGACACAGCTACATCTACCGAAGATATTAAGGATAATCCCGATGAGATTCTACCAGAAGTTTTAGGAACAAAAATAATAGCCAAAGAAGGGGAAGATGCTGAAGAAATTGAATCTTTAAGTGAAGCAAGCATTATTGTTTCAGGAGACGTTAATAAAGTAGTGGCTCAAATGAATTTAAAAAGAGATTTATCTCTAGAGAAAGATTTTAGCAAGACCATTGTGGCTAAAGTAATAAAAGGAAAGGAATTAACTGCAGAAAAGAAAAATTCCATTACGAATTTTATTACTTATGGCACTAAAACTACTGATAAATTAGGCGCTGGGGAGCGAGCCGGAGTGATCAATTCTTATAAATTCACTTTTGGCAAGCTGCCTGAAAAAGAAGAAGATTGGGAGGATGTTATAAAGATTGCTAAAGGAGAGATGCCAAATAAAGAAAATGCTAGCGCTGAAGACGAGGCTAAAAATACATTTAAAAAAGTATACGGAAGAGAGGTTGATAGAGCTAATTCTTACGATAATCTGGCAATTAAGATGATCACTTATGGCCTGCGTCCAGTTAAAAGGGATTTAGAAAAAGAAAAGTCTGGAATTAAGATATTTCAAGATATTTATGGCCAAAATCCAATATCTGCCATAGATTGGGACATAGTTAGGGCGATTAGTTACAGCGGAGCAGTACGATAAGAGCAAATTAATTGTTTATTAATATATTTTGTGCTAAAATAATATTAAGGAAATGAGTAGAATAGTAAAAATTTTAATTAAGATTTCTATTATTATTGCCGTATTTATTATTGTTTTTTATGTAGCAAAAAATTACTCTAATGATAAAGGTTTAGATTTGCCTCAAGAGAAGGCCGCTAACCTGTCTTCAGAAGAAGTTGAAACCATTAGGGAAACTGAAAAACAAGAGGTAGTTCAAGAAAAAGATAAAGCAAGTTTAATTGTAGATTATGGCGATAATCAGGTTGATGTTTATAATGACATTTTAATCAATGATGGAGATACAGTATTCAAGATATTAGAGCAAGTGTCTTCAAAAAATAACCTTGAACTTAAATATAAAGATTACGGAGGAGGGATGGGAGTATTTATTGAATCAATTAATGGATTTACCAATGACTTTAAAGCCAATCGTTTTTGGCAATATTGGGTGAATGGCGAATATGCGAAAATTGGAGCGAGTAGTTATGGTCTGGAAAACGGGGATGTGGTGGAGTGGAAGTATGTTGAAGGAGAATTATGAAATTGCCGATTGCCGATTTTCGATTTTCGATTGACGATATAATAATTAGAATAAATTAACAAATTAATAAATTGAATCGTATGACTACAAGAACAAAAATTTTAATTTCACTAGTTTTAATTACTTTAGGCGTGATTTGCAGATTACTACCTCATGCTTGGAATTTTACTCCTATTATGGCTATCGCCTTGTTTGCCGGGGTTTATTTAGGCCGGAATTATGCTTTAATCCTGCCAGTGGCAGCGATGTTAATAGGAGATTTATTTATTGGATTTTACGATTGGAAATTAATGATTATAGTTTACGCTTGCTTTGCGATTGTTGGTTTAGCCGGAGTGTTCATAAAAAAATACAAAAGCGCCAGCACTATCCTAGCCGCTAGTATTATAGCTTCAGTTATATTTTTTCTAGCTACAAATTGGGCCGTCTGGCAGTTTTCTCCTTGGTATGCAAAAACTTGGGCCGGATTATTAGAATGTTATACTTTAGCCTTGCCATTTTTTAGAAATACTTTGTTGGGGAATGTTTTTTACTCCGGAGTTTTGTTTGGTGTGTATGAGATGATAATGCTTTGGGCAAAACAGGGGAAAGCAGTAAAGTTAAAAGTTGGGATAATAGAATTAGATAGGGAATAATTTACATATATTTTTATGGTTTATTAATTTTTATAACAGCTACTTTTACAGCTTCTTTATTTATTGTTGAATCACCTCAAGCTACTAGAGATAGAAAACTTGATAATGCCATTTTAGAGAAATTTGAAAGAATTGACGGAGTCATTGGCACTTATTAGGACGATTACAAAAAAGTGCTAAGTAGTTTAGATGAATTAAAATTTGAATTTAACTATTTGGTTGAGGACGATTTAGTTAATCTGGCGACAAAAGAAAAGTTTAAATATGGAATTGTTGAGGACGATAAATATGAGTTATGCGTAATATTTAGAACTTCAAATAAAGGCAGTGAAGATTTGCAATTAAATTTTTATAAAGACCGTTGGTTGCATGAGGTCGGTGAGCAGTGCTTAGGCAGAAAAGTGCGTGAGCTTGACGGCCCTAGAATAAAATCACTAGCGCCAAGAGAACTGCCGATAGATTGACAATAACAAATAGAACTACAAGAATTATTTCAAAGAAGAATATTTTAATAGGGGACTGTCGCCAATTAAATCGCCGCAGGCGATAAAAAAACAACCCGAAGGGTTGAAGTAATCCACAATTTTGCCATAGAAAAAAGCTATGTTTTATGCTAAAATTAGAGTGTAACTAACTAATTATTAACTCTAATTT
>JBDRJA010000021.1:0-5655 GCA_043815345.1 Patescibacteria group bacterium
TTCGCCAGAATACCTTAAAGATTTTTTAAATAATATTGGTCAATATGATTTAATAATCGGCTCTCGCTATATCAAGAATGGCGGAGTGGCCAACTGGGAAAAATGGCGTCGCTATCTAAGCAAATTTGGCAACGTATACGCGAAAATTTTTACCGGTTTAGCAATAAATGATTTTACCGCCGGCTTTATGTGCGTTAGGAGAGAACTATTGGAGAAATTGGATTTAAGCATGATTGGTTCCTCCGGTTATTCTTTTTTAATTGAATTAAAGTTTTATTTGATTCATGGGTTGGGGGCTCGGGTTTATGAAACGCCGATAATTTTTAAAAGCCGGCGGGAAGGCGAATCAAAGCTGTCAAAGCAAATTATCAGAGAGGGGATTAAAGCTCCCTTAAGATTGTTTTTAAAAAGATTATGGCGCCAGAAATAACCTGTCCGATTTGCCGGTCAAAAGAAATAAAATTCTTTTGCGAAAAAAATGGTTATAAAATATATCGTTGTTTTGATTGCGATTTGATTTTTGTCTGGCCGATGCCTGGCAATTTAGCCGCCATATATTCCGCGCCGTATTTTAAACGGTCAGCGGACGATAAAAAAGAAAATAAATTTGGTTATGTTGATTACGAAGAAGACAAAGAGGCTGCGCGGGAAATATTTATTAGTTATCTTGATAAAATTTCCCAGCTAACCAAAGGAAGAAAAATTTTTGATGTTGGGGCGGCGACCGGATATTTTCTTGATATTGCCAAAAAACAAGGCTGGTCAACAGGCGGAATGGAAATATCAGCCTACGCGGCTGCCATTGCTAAACATAAAGGCCATGACGTTCTTTTAGGCGATTTAGCAGAATTGAAAATTGAGGGAAAATATGATGTGGTTACCATGTGGGATGTTTTAGAACATTTATCCGATCCGGTTGGATATTTAAAACTAATTAATAATATCTTGAATCCGGACGGCATCTTGGCCATAAATACTATAGATAGCAGTAGCTTTTGGGCTAGGCTTTGGGGCAAGAATTGGCACGCGATTTTACCGCCGGAGCACTTATTTTATTATTCCGCTAAAAGCTTGAAAATACTTTTGGAAAATAACGGTTTTAAAATAATAGAGCAGGCAAAGATCGGGAAGCGATTTACCTTGCCATATATCTGTAAAATTTTAGCCAATAGTTATCACTTGCCGTTTTTAAGCCGGTTCTCCGATTTTTTGAACAAGCTTAATCTTAAAATCAGCTTGCCTGTTAATTTAAGGGATAATATTTTTATAATCGCTCTAAAATAGCGCATGTTCAGGAACTATTATAAATACATTTTGATATTGGTAATCGTGGCGATAGTTTTTACTATTCTGCCGATTTTTGACATTATCCGCTCTTCTAATTTTAGCTGGCAAGAGCCGGGGGCGTTGATTATTCCTTTCAGCGGTTATTATCTGGACCGGCTTAATGAAATAAAAGACGGGAATATTTTTTTAGGCAATCCGTATTTTATAGAACATAATCAGGAATTAGCTCCAGCTTTTTTTGTGGCTGATTGGGTGGCTTACTTACCAATGCTTTTTGGGTTGTCCTTGCCTTATTCAATAATTTTTAATCTTTTTTTATGGTCGCTGGTCTTTTTAATCCTGTCATTTTATATTTTTAATCAAGCGGGAGTAAAAAAAGCGGTCAGCGCAGTTGGGGCAATTTTGGTGTATCTAATAGGCTATAGCTTGATTATCGCTCCGGTTTCCATGCAGACGATCTATCCTTTTTATCTGTTAATTCTTCTGGCTTTTATTTTATGGCTAGAAGATCCGGCCAGCCGTCCAAAGCAGATATTTTTAACTCTGTCTTTAGCTGCTTGTTTTTATGTCTATACTTATTTATGGCAAATCGCGCTGACAACCTGTTTTTTATTTTTAGCTTATTTTCTTATAACCAAAAGGAAAAAAGAGGCGCTTGTGCTTTTAAGGATTCTGGGCTTAGCCCTTCTTTTGTCCTTACCTTTGTTCATTTATACCTTTAAGCAAATAATGCATCCTTTTTATTGGGAGACCATGCAAAGAATTGGGTTTATAAAAACTCATTTGCCGACAGCCGAAGTTTATTACTCTGGCCGGTGGGTTATTTTAAGCTTAATCCTTTGGCTCTGGCCCAGATTTATTAATAAGGACTTGGGGCAAAATCGCCAATACAACTTATTGTCAATTTATTTTTCTTTAACGGGCTTGTCCTTAGTTATTGTTTCGGCGAGTAATTTTATTACCGGGAAAGAACTGGAACTAGCCCAGCATATTGTTCGGTTTATAAAAGTTTGGCTTGGCTTTTCTCTAATTAGCTTTGTCTATTTTTTATTTAATAATTTTAATTATTTTAAGGCTTCGGCTATAAAGCTTAAAAATCAGTTAATAGTTTTAGCTCTATTGTTAATCGTTGCTGGCGGCGCCTATGGTTATTTAGCAGATTCTTCTTTCTATTATTTTCAGACAAGAATTGACTACTCAAAGCAAATAGACGAATATAAACAAATACAGATGGTTCTTGGCTGGCTGGACAAACAGGAGCGTGTACCAGTGGTGATCATGGCAAGCCATAGAAGTGAGTTTAACCGTTATGTAACAACGCTCACTAAGCATTATGTCTTATTTTCAGACGCCGGGGTCTTGCATCTTTTATCAAACAAGGAGGCGGAAGAGAGGTTCCTTTTAAATAGCACAATTAATAGGCTATCTTTAAAAGATATAGAAAATGATTATCAATTATTTGCCGGCAATGGTAATGCTTTGCACCCGTATAAGACCCATAATCGTCAGGTTAAGATATGCAAGATTTTGCATCTTGACTTGTTGAATTTTAATTGCGGTCAAGAAGTGGTGGACGAAGTTTCTTTTAAAGGCGAGAAATATTTCGCAGACCTATTTGATCGATATCAAACGGAAATTATACCCAACGCAAGCCGTTTATTGAAAAAATTTAATGTGTCATATATACTTATAGATAAAATTGTTGATTCCAATATTGTTATAACGGGGTTTTCTAATATTAACGTAGCCTACCAGAATCAAAGGTTTATCGTCTATAAGTTTTCCATGGAAGACGGGGATTAAAAAATAATTAAATAAATTTGTTATGCTAAATTTTATTAGGGATTTTTTGGCAGACAGGCCGGTACTTTTTTCTTGGCTGAGAAAAATTATGGAATTAAATTTTAGTAAGCAGAAGAAGATCATAAAAGAAAACTTTGATCTTAAGAGTGAAAAAAAAATTCTAGACATAGGTTGTGGCACAGGTGAATTTGCCGGTTTATTTACTAAAATGGACTATTGTGGGATAGACATATCAACAAAATATATTAAATATGCCGCTAAGAATAATCGGGGAAATTTTAAGGTGATGGACGCTACGAAATTAGAGTTTTCAGACAACAGCTTTGATTACGTATTGATTGTGGCTATTTTACACCACTTAGACGACAATGATTCAAAACGAGCCCTATCGGAAGCCGCCAGAGTTTTAAAGCCGGATGGTAAAGTGCTGATTATAGAGGACGCTAAAATAGAAAAGCTGGAAAATTCAATAGATAGATTCATTCAAAGATACGATAAAGGTGCCTTTATTAGAACGCCGGAGCAGTACAAAAATATGGCAACAGATTTTTTTATTGTTAATTTTGAGCGATCATTCAGAAGCGGTTGTTTCGTCTATCATAGTTTAGCTTTAAAAAATAATTAAATAATTTTTATGACATCTGAGAAACAGAGGATATCTTTAATCGTACCAGTTTTTAACGAGGAAGAGGTTTTAGGCGAATTTAAAACAAGAATTGGTAGTCTCATAAATGACTCCAGGTTTGAATGGGAGGTAATTTTTATTGATGATGGTAGCGCTGATAAGAGCCAAAAAATATTAAAGAATTTTAATCAACAAGATCCTCGGATAAAAATAATTTCTTTTTCTAGGAATTTTGGCCATCAAATTGCGATTACCGCGGGGATCAATGAGGCGATGGGAGACGCGGTGGTTATAATGGACGTTGATTTACAGGATCCGCCAGAGATAATCGAGGATTTTATAAAAAAATGGCAAGAAGGATATGAGGTGGTTTATGGCGTAAGGAAATCTAGGCTTGGAGAAACTTGGTTTAAAAAACAAACTGCTGCTTGGTATTATAAATTAATTCATTGGCTTTCAGGGGTTAATATCCCGGAAAATGTAGGTGATTTCAGATTAATCGATCGGAAAATAGTCGAAATTTTAAAAGATTCTCCCGAGCAGCATCGCTTTATTCGCGGGTTAGTAGCCTGGGCAGGATTTAATCAGATTGGGATTGAATTTGAAAGGCCGGCCCGTTTTGCTGGTAAAACGAAATATCCCTATAAAAAGCTAATTCGTATGGCGCTCGACTCAGTTGTTTCTTTTTCAATCCTACCCTTAAGATTAGCAACATTGACCGGGGTCATTGCCGCTCTTTGCAGTTTTATAGTTTTAATTTGGACTTTAGTTGAAAGATTTATCTATCGAGGCGTTATTCAGGGGTGGGCCTCGTTAATGACGGTAGTTTTATTTCTTGGTAGTGCCCAACTAATCACTATAGGCATTCTAGGCGAGTATATCGGCAGGAATTTTCAGGAATCAAAAAAAAGACCACTTTACATTATTAAGGAAAAAGTTGGTTTTTAGAAATTTATGATAAACGGAGAAGATAAAATAATGAATAAAAATATCCCAATTTTGTTTGTCGCCCCATTTTTTTCTTTACTCCCAACTTTTGACGAATTTGTTTCTAAAACACCTCCGCTTGGTTTAGCATACCTCGCAGCCGTTTTAAAAAAAAACGGTTTTAATAATATTAGAATTGTTGATATGCTGGCCGAAAAAATGAGATATGAGCAAATAAAAGAAGAAGTTCTTAGGTTTAAGCCAGCGATTTTAGGGATAACCCTAACCACTAGACAAGTTAATTCGGTGGCCAAGATAATAAAAATTATTAAAGAAATAAACCCCAACATTCTTTGTGTTATTGGTGGTGTTCATCCCAGCGCTCTTCCGGAAAGGACACTGGAAGAAACGAATGCTGATGTTTGTGTCTTCGGGGAAGGAGAATTAACCATGCTTGAAATAGCAAAAGCTTTCACAGAAGGCAGAGAGTTCGATTCAATAGAAGGTATTGTTTTTAAAAAAGGCAATTTAATTAAAAAAAACTTTCCAAGAGCGCTAATTGAGCATCTTGATTCTTTGCCGTTTCCGGCGAGATATCTTTTACCATCCCCGGAGGAATACAGCCGGAATTCGCAGACTGCTTTAACAAAAAACGAAACCGTTATTATAACAAGTAGGGGTTGTCCGTTTCGCTGTGCTTTTTGTGATAAATCTGTTTTTGGTAGAACCCATCGAGTTAGAAGCGCAAAAAATGTAGTAGACGAAATTGAGCTATTGGTCAAAGAATACAATATTAAAAGTATCCGTTTTTACGATGATTTATTTACTGCCATGCCAAAAAGAGTTGAAGAAATATGCCAAGAACTAAAAAGGAGGAATTTAAAAATAAAATGGTCTTGTGAATCCCGCGTAAACACTATTAATCCGGCAATGCTTGCTATAATGAAAGAAGCTGGTTGTGTCGAAATGCACTTCGGTATTGAAAGCGGGAATCAAGAAATTTTAAATTTGCA
>JBDRJA010000022.1:0-2583 GCA_043815345.1 Patescibacteria group bacterium
ATTAATTCTCTAATGTCAAAAGACGATTTTGATTGGCCAATAATATTTCTGATGATCGGATTAGAAATAAACTGTCCAACTTTGTTTTGAATAGCGGCGCCGGCCTCGGTCATAAAACGATCAGAGTATTTTGCAAATTCATCAACCCAAAAAGATTTAACAACTGGATCATTAACTTTAGAAATAACTTCATCTCTATAATTCTTATCCGAAAGCATTCTATTAATTCCTAAAAGCGTGGATTCTGGATATTCCAAAAGCGCCAAAATACAATTATTTAAAATATATTCCATGCGCGGAGACCAAACGTCCGGCCAGATTTTTTTAAAAACTCCTAACAAACCATTAGCAACAAGGTGACGTTGAGTCGGATCAACATTTTCCATAACATTAAAGGCAACTGGATAATCCATATCATGTGGAGCAAAATATAAAACATCGCCGATTCTATTTTCGGGTACAAACTTAAGCATTTTTTCTGCAAATTCTCCATGGGGATCAACAATACCAATTCCCTCTCCATTCATAATGTCCTGGATCGCCATATTCTCCAAAAGAGTCGTCTTCCCCATTCCAGTCTTGCCGATAATATACACGTGCTTAGTGCGATCATGGCGTTTGATACCGAACTTTTTCTGTTCATTTCTAAAATTAGTCTCTGCAAAATAAGTTATATTATTATTTAGTGCCATTTGTATTTATTATACAATAAAACTTAGCTATTTAACATCCTGTCTATAATTTTATACGTATTCCCGTGCTTCAACAGCCCTAAATAAGAATTAATGGTTTCTAGGCTAGAGTTTGTCTTTACTCTTTTTACCATTCTTCTTTTGGTTTTAGTTCTTAAAATCCTATGGTCTGAAAAATTTATCCAGCCAAGAAAATCAACACCAGAATCAATGGTTTTTATTGAAATTTTCTTAAAATGTAATTTTAATTTAAGTTTATTATTTAGAAAATTTTTAACAGGCAGAATTACTTTTTCTAAAAATTTTCTATTTTTTGAAAAAATCACAAAATCATCGCAATATCTGATATAATACTTGATTTTTAATTCCTGCTTAATAAACTGGTCAAATTCATTCATATAAACATTAACAAAAAGCTGGCTGGTGAGATTGCCGAGCGGAAGGCCGACGCCTACCTTGGTTTTAAAACTATCAATCACGTTTTCCAAAAGCCACAAAATATTTTTATCTGCAATATGTTTTGATAAAATATTTTTTAATATTTTATGATTAATATTGGCAAAAAACTTCCTGATGTCACATTTTAAAACCCAACAAGTTCTGGTATTGTTTTTGCTAACTTTGTAATAGAAACTCCTAAATCTGTTTATGGCTTTATGTGTTCCTTTCTTCAATCTACAGGAAAAAGAGTCTGCTATGAATTTTCTGTCAAAATATGAATATAAAATCCTATAAATAGCGTGGTGAACTAACCTATCCCGCACTCTGGCTTTATGAATATCTCTGGGCTTGGGATCGTTTATCTTGAAGGCTTGATAGTTGCCATGTTTATATATTTTATTGGCAAGCTCGTTATGAAGTGATAAAATATTATCCATCAGATTAAACTGGAATTTCTGCACATCTTTTTTATTTCTCTTTCCTTTCAAAAATTCTTTCCAAGCCAACAACAGATTTTCAATAGAAATTATATCTAAATATTTAATTTTTACTTTTTTAACCATAAAACAATTTTATGAAAAATTTTCCTTCTTTTAACCCCCCGCCAAGCTTGCCTGTTATTAGCCGCACTATTACTATATATAAATTATGGCATGAATTTCTACTTAATTTCCCTAAGGGTTCCCGTTATTCTCTGGGTATAAAAATTGATAATTTAATTATAGAAACTGTGGAATTAATTTTAACTGCTAGCCGTCTGCCAAAAAACCAAAAACTCCCTTATTTGCAAAAAGCTAATAGTAAGCTGGATTTGCTTAAATTTTTTCTGCAATTAGCATGGGAAATAAAATCTTTAGATGATAGAAAATATATTATTCTCTCTGAACATTTAAATGAAATCGGTAGAATGCTGGGCGGTTGGCAAAGACAATTATCAAATTAAAACCCCGCAAGGAGCGGGGAAATAAAGAGATTTGCGAGAACCGCAGAAGGATCATTGATGTTCCAATCGTTCTCAAGCCAATTGTAGTTCCAGTTCCATCTGCCATCGTTCCAATAGAGGAAGAGCACGTTGCGATTGCCATTCGGACTCTGCAGAAACGTACAAAATATCGTCTAATCCACCGCCTTTTGATTACTCTCAAGGTTGAATCTAATCCGGAGTCTTTTTACTCCTTAATATTCTGCACCAAGTATCTTTATTTTTTAAACTAAACATACATCACTCTATTCCAAGCCTTGACCGGGAATATTCTCGATAATATGTTTGCTGGATTCGGTAGCAAGAAGCCTTGACCGCTTGCATATTCACCTAATACCATTTTTATTTTACCATAAAATTAGCCCTGCATGTTTTATGCAGGGCTTTTATTACCTCCTTTAAAAATTTAAAATTTAAGGGTTGAGGGTTAAGGGTTAAAATAATTAAAAGAATTAAAGAACCAAGGTT
>JBDRJA010000023.1:0-14891 GCA_043815345.1 Patescibacteria group bacterium
TTATCTCTGGTAAAGACATAGTTATGTTCATATCCATGTGATTTTGATGTTTAGTTTAATTAAATAACTAAACACCTTATCACATCAGGTAGGACATTTCTATATAACGCTAGTAGGACATTATCATAAAATTTTCACATCTCCCCCTCTTTTGTAATCCTAATAGAATTCTAAAAACTAATTCCCTCTCCCGTGACGACGCAGACCTGTAACACCAAAGCCTTGGCGTAGGAGGAAGTGGGAGATGGTGCCCTAGCTAAAGCCGGGGCAGGAGTAGGATAATAAAACTCCGCCAGACCTGGCAGGGTTTTATTATAGGTAGTTAGAAAATATTTTAACTTCAAGCTCTTTTAAACAAAATAAAATAAGAAAAAAATTTTTCCTACATTATAGTTTTATGTTATAATATAAATAGTTATTAATTAAAACTATTTAAAAAAAATTATGGTCATTTCTAAAAAAATTTTAATCCCAGCAATTATTTTTATTATTATCGTAATAGCTGGTCTAGGGGGATTTTTTTATTTCAGAAACCAGGACGTAGACTTAGATAACGACCCAGAAATAATCCAAAAAGAATCTAACAAAAAAGAAATTCCGACCCGCGAGCAGATTGAAGAAAAATATAAATGGGACTTATCTGTTTTTTATAAAAACAATGAGGATTGGGAAAAAGATTTTGCTAAATTAGAAAAAGAATATATGCCGCAGTTTACCGGTTTTGTTGGTCAATTAAACGACCCGGACCAGTCGCTAAAATGCTTAAAACTTGTAGACGAATCCAGACTAATCGCAGAAAGATTATATTATTTCGCCACTAATACCAGTAAACAGAACTTATCAGACAGCGCCAATAGCGAACGCCTGGCTAGGGCGACAAGTATGTTTTCCCGCTTTGATGAAAAACTCGCTTTTATTGATTCGGAGTTGACGGCCTTGCCGGAGAAAACTTTACAGTCATACATGGCAAATTCGGAATTTAGCGATTACCAGCATTCTTTAAGCGTTATGCTCCGCCAAAAAGAGCATATTTTACCAAAAGAGCAGGCGGAGCTATTGGCTAAAAGCCGTGATATGTCGTCTTCTTTTAGTAGTATTTTTTCTAAGCTACATGATGTTGACATTGAGTTTCCAATCATTAAGGATGAAAACAACGAAGATTATCAGTTGTCAGAAGCCCGCTATATGACCGCCCTGGATAGCCCTAACCGTGATTTCCGCGAACGAGCCTACAAGGGATTATTGGGGAGCTACGCTAAATACGACAACACTATGTCCGAAGTTTTAAGTGGCAAGGTTAAAAAAAATATTTTTTACGCCCGCGCCAGCAAATACGATACCGCTTTAGAGTCATTTTTAAATAATGATCTTATTGACGAAAAAATTTATAATAACTTAATTTCTTCCACGGCTGATAACTTAAGCTACCTGCACCGCTATATTAATTTAAAGAAAAAAGTACTTAATCTTGACGCCGTCCACCAATACGACATGTACGTGCCCATCGTAGAAGAGCTTGACATAGAAATTCCTTATGAGGAAGGAAAAGAAATGACGCTGACCGCCCTGGCTCCGTTGGGAAAAAAATATGTTAATGACTTAGCGACCGCTTTTGACAATCGCTGGATTGACGTCTATGAAACAAAGGATAAAACGACCGGCGCTTACTGTAATGCGAATTATGAACCGCATCCTTTTGTTTTATTAAATTATAATAATAAATTTTCTGATTTAAAAACCTTAGCTCATGAAATGGGCCATGCTTTTAATTTTTACTATACTGGTCAAGTTCAACCCTACCCTATGGCGGGCATGCAAAACTTCAATGCCGAAATTCCTTCAACCATTAATGAAATTTTAATGTTAAAATATTTTATTAATAACGCCCAAACAGACGACGAAAAACTTTATTATCTTAATAATTTTGCGGAAGCGGTTTATTCTTCGTTCTACACGCAGGTGATGTTTTCCGAATTTGAGCTTAAAATTCATGAGAGGATAGAAAAAGGCGAAGCGCTCTCGGCTGACTTTCTAGATAATTTATGGGGAGATATTGTAATTAAATATGCCGGACCTGATTACATATTAGATGAGGAAGTAAAATCTACTTGGGTTAGAGTCCCCCATTTTTATGTTTATGATTTTTATGTTTACCGCTATGCTACAAGCATGGCGGCGGCTAATGAGTTTGCCAAAAGGATTTTAAATGGGGAAGACGGCGTTTCGGAAAAATATAACGTCTTCTTGTCCGCTGGCAGTTCTGATTATCCTTTGGAAATTCTAAAGCAAGCCGGAATTGATATGACTAATTCCGATCTTTACGACAATCTATTGTCCGAATTTAATAACACTTTAACCGAGATGGAAATTATCCTGAAAAAACAGGGGAGAATATAAGTTAATGCGAGCCAATGATTAAGCTAAAAAAAATTCTTACCCATTTTAAGGAAAAAAGGAAGCGAAAAATAAGAAAAAAAATTATTTTAGCTTCGGTTTTATTATTGCTAATTATCGCCGGAGCTTTTTTCGTTTACGAAAGCAACCGGAGCCTAACAATCGGCGTCTGCTTGTTTGACCCGGTAAATGACCGGGCCGCGGACAGGCGGGTTATCCTCGAATGGGCGCAGGAGCGGATAAACAATGAGGGGGGAATTAACGGCCATAAAATTAAATTAGTTTATGGATTTATCCATATTAACGACTGGATTGACACCACCTGGGAAAAAATGGAGGAGGAAATGCAGGCGGTAATGCGAAAATTAATAAAAGAGAGCCGGGCCGATATTATTGTCGGCGAAGCCTCAGAGGGAGTCGCGCCCGTCGCCTTGGAGGAGAAAAAAATCCTTATCAGCCCGAATGACACTTCCGGCTTCTTATTCCGCGCTTACGGGAAGAAGGATTATTTATGGCGCATTTCGCAGAGCGACGTGGCGCAAATACGGACAGCTTTGCATATTTTATCGCAAAAAGGCGTAAAAAAAATCTCCTATCTGGGGGAATACGCCCGCTTCGGCAACGATTATTACGACTGGATCGGTTTTTTCGCCAAAGAATTTAATATAGAAATTACCGATATAAAAAAATACCAGCGTGGGGACGATGTAAAGCCGCTTGTTAAAGAAACGGCTCAAACAAACCCTGAATATATTATCGCTTATGCCATCCCCGAAGACGCGATTATTATTAAACAGGAATTAAACCGCTTGGGCTCGCGCGCTAAGCTTTTTTTATCTGACCAATCAATCGGCAGTGTTGGCAACGCTTCCCTTTTTAAGGATTTAGGCGGTTTAGCCGAAGGCCTGGAAGGAACGAACTTGACTTATAATCCTGATTCTGGCTTTTTAGAGGAGTATAGAAAAAAATTCAACCGCGAGCCGGATATCTACGTGGCGCAGACTTATGACGCCTTGTTGCTCGCCGCCTATATTGCCGCCCGCCAGGAAGCCACCTTTTTTGAAAATATCGTTGAGTCAACAAAAAAAATAGCTTATGCCCAGGGCGAAGCTATCGGCTGGCAGGAAACCAAGAAAGGGCTGGCCCTCGTAGCCGAAGGAAAACTACCTAATATTTCCGGCGCGAGCGGCCCGCTTGATTATGACGTAGAATACGGGGTTGATCCGGTTGAAACCTATTATGAACATTGGCAGATAAAAGACGGGCTAATGCAGACAATAAAAATATACAGTACTGACGATTCGGCGCACGTGGCTAAACCGCAGGCCGGCGCTGCCGTGGCCCGTTCACAAGCAAGTGATAAGCACGCTCAGCTCGGAGAAATGTCCACACAAAATAATCTACTCGGACAAAAAGAAGATACCTGGGCAGTAGTAGTAGCCGCTTCAAACGGCTGGGACGAGTATAGGCACCAGGCTGACGCTTTAGGCGTTTACGATATGCTAAAACAAAATGGTATTAAAGATGATAAAATTATTTTAATGATTTATGACGACGTAGCTTGGGCAGAGGAAAATAATAAATCAGGCGAAATATATAATCAACTAAAAGGTAAAAATTTAAGAAAAGGGGCGGAAATTGATTATACGGGAGATAAAGTAAGCCCGAAAGTTTTATCCCAGGTTTTAGCCGGGAAATCAAGCGTTGAAGCGCCAATCGTTTTAGCCAGTGGTAGTAAAGATAATGTATTTTTATATATAGTTGACCACGGTTTGCCGGGTGCGGTTTTTTTTAATAACGACAAAAAGCTGACCGCCGATGATTTAAATAAAACAGTTGAAGCCATGCAGGCTAATAAAAAATACCGCCAGCTTTTTATTATGGTAGATACCTGTTTCGGCGAAAGCGTGGGCGAGAAAATTTCCGCTCCTAATGTTCTTTATTTTAGCGGGGCTAATAAAACCGAACCGTCTTTCGGCGCCGAATACGACCCGAAGCTGAAACAATGGCTGGCGGACGAATTTACCAACAAAACCCTTAAAGCTATCGCTAATAATCCCGAAATTGAAATAGAGGCGCTTTATTACGAAAGCTATAACAATGTCATCGGATCGCACGTTACCCTTTCAAATTATGCCAATTTCGGGGATATAAAAACGCCAATTAGTGAGTTTATTGCACCCTAACCAGCGTTTTTACACCAAGGTTACTGTTTAATTTAAACAAACATATTTGCCGGTGGAAATATTCCAGCTTTGTATAACTGGTAAGCCAGCCAAATATTAATAATAACCGAGACCACTAGCAGCGTAATTAAAATGCATCGCGCTGTTTTATTTTTTTCTTTGCAAAACATATTTTTTTATTATTTTTTAACTACCTTTTTTATCACATCCTGTTTATTGGCGGCCAAACTTGTATATTCATTTTATAAACAAAATAAATATTCAGGCAGACAGATATTGCCAACAGGACGATTAAAATATAAAGCCAGGTTTTATTATTTTTTTTGTTAAACATAAATTATTAATTTATCTTTATTCAACCGCGCATCCACACCCCCAATTAGCCGGGGGCAAGACCAATGCGTTTAATTTATAAACAAAATAAATATTTAGGCAGACAGAAACTGCCAATAGGGCGATTGAGGTATAAAGCCAAGTTTTGTCATTTTTTTTGTTAAACATAAATTTTAATTTATCTTAATTTACTTAAACCTATCGCTAAATATTTTATCTTTCCGGCTCTCTCGAATAATTATGATCGGGCCTTATGTCATGGTAATGAGTTGGTTTTCCGGCGGCCAGCCCCGCGCGTTCAATTTATAAATAAAATAAATATTCAGGCAGACGGAAACTGCCAACAGGACGATTAAAATATAAAGCCAGGTTTTATTATTTTTTTTGTTAAACATAAACTTTAGTTATTAAATTAAATTTATATCATTAAAATTATCTAAACCCGTTCATTGGTGGCCAAACTCCTCCGGCCTGAAACTTATAGATAAACCAGATATTTAAGATAACAGAAACCGCTAAAATTATTCCCAAAATATACATAACTTTTTTATTCTTTTCCATTTTTTTCACCCCCTTTCTAAACTAAAAAATAAATATTATCCAATCGATGTTATTAAATCCGGATAAGATATTTTGTTCTCTAAGCCGACTGCTTGACTATGTTTAGATTTGCGACACGGGAATAATCATATTATCCGGCGGCCAGACCAGCGCGTTCAATTTATAGACGAAATAAATATTCAGACAGACGGAAATGATAAGCAGGGCGATTAAGATATAAAGCCAGGTTTTGTTATCTTTTTTGTTAAACATAAAATGTTAATAATTAATCTTCTACATTCAAGCGCTCCGAAAAAATAATCTCATCATCTACTGAATTTATCGGCGGCCAAACTCCTCCGGCCTGGAGCTTATAGATAAACCAGATATTTAAGATAACCGAAACCGCTAAAATTATTCCCAAAATATACATAACTTTTTTATTCTTTTCCATTTTTTTACCCCCTTTCTTATTGAATTTAAAAAAATTATTTTTGATACTTCTCAACTAGCGTATCAACCGTACCGTCTTCTTTGTATTTTTTTATTAATTCATTGACCTGGACTAAGTATTTAACATATGGTGATTTTTTAGAAATAGTGATATAAAAATCTTCGGTAGCGGCGTATGTCGGTAAAGCTTCTATTTTATCTCCGTAATTTTGTTTTTTTAATTCGCTGTTTCCCGAATATAACGCATAAAGAAAATAGTCGGCCTGATTGGCAGTGAGCATCGCAAAAGCCTGCGCTGTATCATCTACTCGAGCTACCTGCAATTTATCCTCTATATAAATATCTAGTTCCTGTCCATAGCTATCACCTATCGTAGCCACACCCTTCTTATTAATTAAATCTTCCCAGCCGGCGTAGCTGAATTTATTTTCCTTATTTACAAAAACCGCAATCGGATCTTTGACATAAGCGATGGAATAATCCATATAGGTTTCGCGCTCATCTGTTTTATACGCCGCTACTAGAACGTCAACCTCTCCGGTTTTGGCTTTAGCCTGAACAACGTCCCAAGCGCCGGTGAATTCCGAACTCACATTAACTCCCAGCTCGGTAAAAATTGTTTCTACCAGCTCCGGACCCACGCCCACGATTTTATCGCCGGACTGCGACATAATCGGCTCCCATTCCGGATGACCGGAAGCTACTAAAGAATCTTTGTTTAACCCACGCCCGGCTAAGGTGGTTATCGCTAAAATAGCCAGCAGCATAATAAATAGATGTTTGAATTTTAACATAATTTTATTTAATAATATTTAAAATCTAAGGTAATATTATCGCTGAGAAATATTTATAATAATATTATAACACATATTAGGTTTTTTATGTTATAATATAAATAATTAATTTTAAATTTAATAATAAAAACCTATGCAATTTATTAAAAATAAAAAATCAATGGGCAAAATTTTAATTATCCTCATCGCCTTAGCTATCGTTATTACCTTGCCAAAATATCTAGAGATGAGAAGAGACTCTAAAATACCTGGCCCGGTTTCAGATACTATTATATTTAAACAAGTTGTGAGAGAAGAGGCCCTAGGAGAACTTAAAGCCGGAAATATTGATTATTATCTTTCGTCATTGGATCCAGCGCAGGCGATTGAAGCAAAAAATGATAAAGACATAAAACTTTATAGCGCCTATTCTGAATTCGTCTCTATTGCCTTAAACCCGGCCCCGGGCAACGGTGACTTACTAAATCCATTTTCTATACAAAAAGTAAGACAGGCGTTAAATTATTTAATAGATAAAAAAAATATAATTGATACGGTCTATAAAGGTCTAGCGGTTCCAGTAGTGGCTAATATGGTTGAAAATCATCCAAGCTATAAAAATATTAAACCCGTAATTGATAAATATAATATTAAAGTTGATAAAACCAAAGCTAAATTACTCATAGAAGAAGGCATGCAAGAGGCCGGAGCTTCTATGGTTGACGGTAAATGGAATTTTAAAAATAAACCAATAATATTAAATACTTTTATAGACAATGAATCAAAAGATTCTAAAAATATTTTCGAGATGGTGTCATTAGATTTAGAAGAAGTTGGCTTTAAGGTTAATAAAAATTATTACGCCAGAAGTGATGAGGATTTTGAAATACCAACCTATACAACCGATCCTAATGAATTAAAATGGAATTTTGATATCACTGGCTGGATTTATTACGGAGCGGGAAAATATACTACCTTTGGTATACCTGGATTATATGAAAAAAAAGATGGCTGGAAATATGAAAACAAAAAAATTGAAGAAGTAGAAGGAGAAATAAAAAATTGTGAAAGCCAGGAAAAATGGGAAGAGCTTAATAGAAAATTAACTGATCTTTATTTAAATGATTCAGTCGGAATATGGCTCGTGGCTAAAGAAAATATGTTCGCATCTAAAAATAGTCTTAAGGGACTTATTAACGATGAGTATATCGGCCTGCGATTCCTGGGAAATACCAGGCAAGCGAAAAATAAAAATAATACATTAACAATAGGCAGTGAATATTTATACGAAGCCGGGGAGTCATGGAATCCGGTTGTTATTGAAAGTATTGGAATGATGGATATTGTAAATACGATACATGATCCGGTGAAATGGACCGATGAAAAGCTTGAAACAAACCCGTTTAGATGGGGATACGCGATAAACTCGGCGGGCGATATTAATGTCCCGGCTGATGCCTTTACTTGGAATGTTGCTGATAATAAGTGGGGCAATGTGACCGCTGACTTAAAAGTAAAAACGGCCATCACCTATAATTTATCAAGTTATTTAGGCACTGAGTGGCATCATGGAGAAAAAATTAATTGGGGAGATATATTATATTTTATAGCCTCAACCTGGGATCGAGCCTATGATAAAACTAAGCAAAAAATATCAAGCGATAGATGGCAGGATTATTTTGATGGTCTAAAGGCTTTAAAGATTTCCGGAAATGAGTTACTTGTATATTTAGATATATCGGATTTTGATGATGATTATCTTTTACAGTTTTCAGGCATATTCCAAAGAAGCGCCCCACTTGAAATATATGCTAGCTCAGATAAATTAGTATTCGGGAATAACGGTTTTGAGTACGGAGAAATAATGGATGATAAACTCGTAGACTTAAATCTAACGGATAAAGAACATATCGCTAAAATCTTTGAGCAACTCGGCAGTATAAACTATTCAGAAGTAGAACCTTTTGTTTCAGTTAATGAAATAAATTATTTCTCAGAAAAAGAGCTTACAAATAGAAAAAAAGCCTTGGCCGACTGGTATAACTTGCATGAACATTTAATAATAAGTGATGGGCCATTTTACATAGATAGATATTATGCGGAAACAGGAGATATCACTCTAAAGGCATTTAGAAGTGAAGGATATCCATTTACAAAAAGCACTTGGCATATTAAATAAAAAACGCCAGTAAATTTTATATTGACTAACATAAAAAAATAAATCGGTCTTTCCGATTTATTTTTATTTGGGGTCGCGTAAGTGGAGGATATTAGAACTATATCAAACAAGAAGCATTGTTTTATTCTTTTATAATACTGATGCTGGTTTTTTCAGAAAAGAAGATTAATTTTGATCCGCCGTCTTTTAGCTTTAAAGTAATTATCGCGTCGTCTTTATCAATAATTTCCCCATTTATTCGGGCCATATTTTGACCAGCGCCAAATCGCCCGTTGCCAGTCTGTCCGCCGGTTCTTCCGGCTGCGAAAGAGGCCCTTTCTTCCGGGGTTAAATTGCTATTGCCTGTTCTTTGCGCTCTTAAATTAGCCCTTTCCTCTTCACTCATATTTTGGAACTGGGAAAAATCAGGCTGCTGTCCATTAGTATTCGGGGCTGATTGTCCGCTTGGCAAATTATCAGTGCTTGTCGCCCTCCTTCCTCCGGGCAACATATTCCCCGCTAGATTATTAAAATCATCCGGGCTATTTCCAATAATAATTTGATTAGAGGCAACGCTTCCGTCAGAATTTTCTGTCCCCATCACCATAATATTTTTACCAATTTCTAAATCATCCAAACTGCCTTCAGAAAAATCTTCCCTCCAGGCTAAAACTTGGCCGCGGCCGTTATTTTGTGCTGGCGCTTCATTACTGCTTTGGTTATTATCAACCGTTTTATTGTCAGACGAACAGCCAGTGAGCAACACTAAAGCGCTTAAAACACAAGAGCACAAAAACATTTTTTGTTTAAACATTTTTTCTGTTTTTTTAACTTTTATTTTGTTTATTGACCTAATCATAATTTATAAAAGAAATTAATTATTAGTTTTCTAAATTCTTAAATTTTCGTGTTTTGAGTGTTTCTGCGTTTCTCGCCTGGTCCGTAGGATGACCGAGGTGTTTCATTGTTTTAAGTGTTTTCGTGTTCAAGTGTTTTCGTGTTTTCTATCTTATTCATACCTTAAAGCTTCAATCGGATCTAATTTAGCCGCTCTTCTGGCTGGATAATAACCGAAAATAATGCCGATTACGGCTGATACCCCAAAAGCTAATAATACTGAAGTCATGGTCACCTCGGTAGTTGTGCCACTGAATTTTGTAATCAGGAAAGATACTAACCAGCCGATAAATATTCCGAAAATACCGCCGATTAAGGTAAAAGTTGCCGATTCAAATAAAAATTGAATGTTTATGTCAACGTTTTTCGCTCCCAAAGATTTACGTAATCCTATTTCCCTAGTCCTTTCCGTTACTGTTGTCAGCATCATGTTCATAATGCCAATACCGCCAACCAGTAGAGAGATCCCGGCAATCGCACCTAAAAGCAGAGTTAGAGTGCCTGTAACGTCGCCTAAAGTATTTAAAATATCAGCTTGATTGGTAATAGAAAAATCAGCGCTGGCCGGATCGGCTATTTTATGCCTAGTAAGCAGTAAGCCGGTAATTTCTTCCTGAACCGTGGTCATTAATTCCTGGCCGGAAACTTCAATATTAATATTGTTGACATTATCGTTGCCGGTAATATATCTTTGCGCCGTGCTTATAGGGATATAAATTAAATCATCAGAATTGCCGAAGCCGGTACCGCCCTTGCTTTGAGTTACCCCGATAACTGTAAAATCTAGGCCCTCAATACGAATCTTATTGTTAGTTGGATCAACGCTTTCTCCAAATAGATCGTCGCGGGCCGTCGGTCCTAAGACGGCGACTTTGGCTGTTCTGGCTACTAGTTGATCAGAAATAAAACTTCCCACGGCTAGCTCAAGGCTTTTTACCTCTTGGTATGAAGCCTCTACACCATAAATACTAGTATTTGTATTTGAACCAGTGGTTGTTTTAACCTGCTTGCGGGAACTTACTACTGGCGATACCGTATCTATATTTTTAATTTGATCGCGAATTGCTTTGGCATCATCAAGTATTAAAGTGGTGGCGGAACCAAAACCTCCCCGAACTACGGAACCGGCACTCCTTTGCGAACCAGGCATAACGATTAAAAGGTTCGTACCTAACGACTCAATGTTTGAGGATATATTAGCGGCCGCGCCTTGGCCGATAGAAATCATAGCAATTACCGAAGCAATGCCGATAACTATGCCCAAGATAGTCAAAGCCGACCGGGCTTTATTGGCCATTATGGAAAAATATGTTTCTTGTAATAAGTCAGAGGTTTGCATATTAAGAAAGATTACAAAATATTACAAATTACAAGTAAATACAAATAACACAAATACTCTTAAACATCTTAAAATAGTATTTGTATATTTGTGAATGATTTGTAATTTGTAATCTTAGATATAATTTGTACTCTTTTATTTATCTTTTAATCCTAAGTGATTAGTTGATTCGTCGGAGACTATTAAACCATCTTTTATTTCAATCATCCGGTTAGCGTGCTGGGCTACGTATTTTTCATGGGTAATTAAAATAATCGTATGTCCTTTTTCTTTATTTAATTTTTTAAAAGTCTCTAAAACAATATCACCGGTTTTTGAATCAAGATTGCCGGTCGGTTCATCAGCTAAAATCAAATCCGGTTCATTAATTAAAGCGCGGGCAATCGCTACCCTCTGCATTTGCCCGCCGGAAAGCTGGTTGGAAAGATGATGCCAGCGGTCTTCTTCTAGGCCGACCGCTCTTAAAGCTTCTCTGGCCTTTTCTTCTCTTTGTTCTTTTATGGTTTTATTATCATAAATAAGCGGTAAGGTTACATTTCTTAAAACAGTCGCCCGCGATAGAAGATTAAATGACTGAAAAACAAAGCCGATCTGCCGGGAACGAATCTGAGCTAATTCATCATTTGATAAATCGGAAATGTCTTTTTGGTTTAAAAAATAACGGCCGCTGGTTGGTTTATCCAGTAAACCAAGAATATGCATTAAGGTAGATTTGCCTGAGCCGGAAGGTCCGATAATCGCCACAAACTCGCCTTTTTTAATTCCAAAAGAAACTTCTTTTAATACCTTAAACTCTGTATCGCCTGTTTTATAAATCTTTGTTATATTTTCGCATTTAATCATATAACTCATAAAAGCACGAAAGCACAAAAACATGAAAACACTGAAGTATTAATAATTAATTTATTATAAATTATGATTTTGCTAATGAATAAAATGAAAGTTAAAAAAATAGAAAAGACATCTATGTAAAAAGTGTTTTTTGTTTTTGTGTTCAAGTGTTTCCGTGTTTTTCGTGCTTTATCTTAGCATCCTAAATTCTCCTCCAAACCCTCCAGATCCGGTTTGGTTATTTTGATTAGAAGTATTAGTTTGGCTGGTAGCATCGCTGTTTATAGTTTGGGTAATAACATTTTCTCCTGTCTCCAAACCGTCAGTAATTTCTATCATGGTATCGTTACTTAGGCCAGTAGTTACGATTTTCCTTTGCGGTTGATTATTAATTAACACTTCTACATAGCTAGCGTTGTTTTGAGTTTTAACGGCTCCAATCGGCGCCAACAAAACATCTTGTTTGGAAGCAGTAATTATAGCTACGCTAACGCTCATTCCCGATTTAATTCTATCGTCCTGCACATCAAAAGCTATTTTAATATCATAACTAACAATCCCCTGATTTACCGTGCCCAAGGTGTCAATCTCAACTACTTCCCCGGTTACTGATAAATCAGAAATAGCATCAAAGGTCAAAGTAACTTTCTGGCCGACTTTGACGCTGGCCACATCAATCTCGTTAAGAGTAATTTCCGCGATTTTTTGCGTAGTCATTAAAGAGCCAACTACGGTTCCTGAATTTATGGAATCTCCTTTGGAAATATCAAGGGAAGCTATTTGGCCGTCAAAAGGAGCGATAATATTATAGTCCGCTAAAGTCTGTCTAACCGAAAGTAAAGCATCGTTTTTTTGATTTATCGCAATTCTTTTTGCCCTGATATCAAGTTCATCCGCCCCGTCTTTTAAATCTTTAAGAGTTAATTCTTTTTCCTTAACATCAATTTTGGCGGCGTCAATATCGTCCTGATCCGGATTCTTTAATTTTTCCAAGGCATCTTTCTTTTCCTGAACGTTTCTTTCCGCTTCGGCTAAATCAAGGGGCTGATTCTGCTTTATTTCGGTTAAACTCCGTTCACTATCCAGAATAGCCTGTTTATCGTCCTTAAGAGTCCTTTGCTCGGATAAAAGATTTGATAAATTGCTGTTTGTTGTGGCCGTATAGGTTTTTAAGTTTGACTGGAATTGGCTAACCTGGTTAAAGATAGACAAATTTTTTTCCGAACGGTAATCAATCCAATAATCAAGCATATTCACTTCGCTTTTAACGGTTTCGGCCATTAATCTTACGGTCTCCACAGTCTTTGCTAATAATTCCTCAATTACCGCCCGCTCAGAATAACGGCTCGCTTCTTTATAATCTTCAAAATTATTATCATAACTTTCCCTGGCGGCTTCGTAATTATTTTCGGCTTTTCTGATAAAAGCGTTTAATTCATCTAATTCGTTATTATCATAGATTGAAATGGAAACCTTAAGAGCCTGAATATTCCAGATATTACTGCCAACACTAAGTTCACTATTGCATATTTCCTGTCCATATAAAATATTTTTTAAATCAGTAATAAGGGCTGGTAAATCTAAAAATGCATCAGCAATATTATTAAAGGCATTTTCGTAAGTTTCAATAAAATTATCCTGAGCTTTCTTTTTGGTGTCCAAGGCGTCCTTTAAACTACTGTTCTGGCTGAATTTCAATTTTGTTAAACTATCCTGGACCGAAATCAAAGCATTCTCCGCTTGCGAAAGAGTGGAGGGGCTGGGGTTAATTAATTCTTCTAAATTATTTTTAGCGATAGTCAGCGCATTTTCCGCCTGCAAAATATCCAACTCCTCTGCCGAAGCCAATAATTTATTTAACTCCAATTGGGCGGTTTCTAAATCTGTCTGAGCATCCCGCACCGCTTTTAATGCGTCGCGGCTGTCAACTTGCGCTAAAATTTCATCAGTCTTTACCTCTTGGCCGCTTTTTACTTTTACCTCAATTACTTCTCCGGAAACCTTTGACTTAAGGTCTACTAAGTTAGAGGCAGATACTTGCCCAGTGCCAGTAATCGAAGAAATTAGCATTCCTTCTTCTATAGCCGCTGTAACATAGCGTACAGAAACTGCTTGTTTGCCAAAAGCTTTTTGGCCAAAATATCCAGCAAATATAATCAATATTAATCCAATTACAGCCATAATTTTATGCCTCTGCATAAACTTAAGTATTTTTAAAATTTTTCTCATATTTTGATTAAAATAAAATAACAGCTAAAAAAATAGCTTTTTTCATAAAATAAATGTTATTAAATTTATCTTATAGTATTATTAATTAATACGCAATAATTATACTATTTATTTCACAAAATTAAATAAAAAATGACTAAAATAAGTCATTTTTTATAATTGGGGTCCTATATAGAACACAGTTATAATGCTAATATCAAATAGAAAATGTATGAATAATTATTATAATAAACTTACAAAAACAATAATTTAATATTTATTATTGTTCATCTGTATAATTAGTTACAACTTTATCTGGCCATAATTCTAATGACAAAACATTTATGCCAGGCGAGGGACTAATATCATAGTCATAATAAAATTCAATATTAAAAGGAATTGAAAATTCATTATTATTAATACGTTGAATAGTATTTTCTATAGCTTCTTTCGTAAGATATGGAATTATCGTATTAATTTCAAGTGTAGTTGACTCTTGTGGAACAAGAGCGGGACTCCCTGGTTTATCACATATAATTTCATTTTTGATATTACAATCTGGTTTAATTGATTCAACGCTTGTAAACACTAAATCGGAAGTTCTAATGTTCTTTGCTGTCGAATTACCCGTATTCTTTATTTCCTTTGAATTACGAAACGAAGTTTCGTAAACATAATCGCGAAGCGATTAAGAATATCTAATGAATAAGTCTAGGCGATGCAAAATCAACTTGGATTGTCCAAATTTGTTCATTAGCATGGGTGATTGTAATATTTTT
>JBDRJA010000024.1:0-7428 GCA_043815345.1 Patescibacteria group bacterium
CTTAATTCGTCTTCTAATTTTTTCAAATAGACATCCATATTTATATTTAGTATAATTGATTCATAATAAATTATACACCATGTTCGTTTAACCTACAATATTGTGTATAGTATACGAAAACACTTCGTATATAAAAGAGTTATCGGAAATATTGCTCTTTTAAAACAAATATTTTTAGGAAGCTCTGCTAATAACAACAAACGACAAAGGAGGACAACATGAAAAATTTGTTCATTGATTTACGCTATTTTTGGCTTGACTTATGGTTTGGAATCAAATCATGGTCGGAAAAAGCAAGAAGGCTTATTTGGAACAGAGGCATTAAGCTTCAATGGAATCGCCTCTGGGTGAGAAAAGATGAATTTCACTGCTCACTCAATATGGACGCTAACGCAATGCTTGGTATGAGCCAAAAACAGCGTAGCGCGTACACCAGGGATTTGTATAGGCGCAGACGAATCGCTCACGAAAGAGACCTTATTAATGCATAGCTTCCACTTGGGGATGACTAAAAACCATCCCCGCTTCCTAAAAGTATTTGTTTTATTTTGGCTAGTCGCCAAAAGGCTATCGCCTAAAAGAGCGATACATCCGATAACACGCTATATCCGGCTACGGCTTCACAGAAGCCTTCACCCAAATTCGTTTTCCCTTCGGTCAAACGAACTTCGGTTATCACAAACGTTAGGCGAAATTGTGCAGAATTTTACTACAAGTTTTGTCTGACCTTAATATCTATGAAACAACACACTAAAAATTCAATCTGGATTATTGCCTCTTTATTGCTCATTATTTTTCTAAAATTAGAACGACTTAATGTAAAAACTTTTATGGTCGCGGAACTGGCTACTGGCAAGACCCCTGCAAAGTCGGCATTTTGGAATATCCTTGAACCTTTGTTTGCTTCATTTTGGTTATCATTAATTACGCCCCTACTAGCTTTAATAGTAATCATTCAATTGCTTAGGTTCGGCTATAAAAACTACAAACAAAGAAAAGAAAACTCTCAAATGACCCCGATAATAATAATGATAATTAATATTATCGTCGTAATATCATTAATTTATGTGGCGCTTCCAAAGTTATGGCAAGCTTTGTACTTCATTGGTATGTCATCAAGCGGAGCGAGATAGTAAAAATCAGCACAACATCGCCTAACACCGCAGGCTGTCTAATAACTCAGATTTTGAAAATTTGTTATGCTAGAATTAGCAAAAAAAATTTAAAAAAACACTTAAAAACGGGGTAATTCGACAGCCTGAAGGGACATCCGGCTACGCCTTTCGATAAATAATAATAATTATTTTTATAAAAAAAGCCGCCTCAGCTTTCGCATATTGGCGGCGATAGAATCGATGGGCATCCTGCGACATATTACGCGCAGGGAAACGTTTGTCTAAGCGGTAGTTCATTAATTCGGTCCGTGGGCACTAGGAAGAAACCCAGTACTGTGAATGCTAAACATGATACTTTCCACAACCCATCGGCCTCTTTCTGGTCATGAACCACATTACTGGCAATGTACGCACCATCTCGTACCAGTACAACTGGCGTTTGCTCCGTTAGGACTTCGCCCAAATTCGGTTACTTATATATAGTAGGACATCCGTCCAATTATACTATATAAAAACTAACCGAACTTCAAATATACCTGATGCCAGGAGACATATTTAGCTGCGTACAACATTGAAATAATTAAAAAAGTATGCTAATATATTGATATATAATCAGTTTTAATTATGCAAAATAAGATAAAAATAAGCGCTAATAAGCTACAAAGAGCGGTATCACAATCCTCCAAAATGGAAGGTTTAAGTTTTCATGCGGCTAAAAAGAATAAAAAGATTATTCAAATTTTAAAAGGATATGGCAGAGCATTCGCGGTATCACGTCAGCGATGAAAGGGCTAGTGTTAACAAGGGATTCTTAAAGAATAAACTCGGCATTAAAAATAAAAAGAAATTAGATGATGCCGAGACCTTACTCCTCGCTGATACATACACACATTTTTTTGAACTATTAAAAGAAGGTAAGGTCGAATTCGACCTTTCTTTATTATTTTCTATTCATAAATATTTTTTTGGAACATTGTATGACTGGGCTGGTAAAATACGGACAGTGGATATTTCAAAAAATGACATACTTTTTGCGCCAGTCAAATATATTGATAAAACATTAAAAGCATTTAAGCCACTATTAAAGAAAAAAATACCAAAACAACCTGACACTAAAAATAAGCTTTCTAAAAAACTTGCGATAATTCACAATGAGTTTAATATAATCCATCCATTTAGAGAAGGTAACGGAAGAACTATTCGTTTATTCCTTGATTTAATTTCTGTCAGTTTGGGATATGATCCTATTGACTGGAGCAAAATATCAAATTCTTATTACATTAATGCTTGCGTTGAAGGTGCATCAGACAAACATGAGAAAATGACGAAAATAATAAAGAAAGGCCTTAAGAAGCAAAGATAAAATATACCCGCTAAATACAACGCACAACAGCAGATATCCAAAATATTTCAATAAAAATACTTCAGATATACTAAACGTTATACGCAATACCAAATAATTACATTTTATGACAAAATATATTCTACACGGAGGCGAAACTGGCAGGAAAACAAAAGATAATAAAAAGCTTTTTATAGAGATGACTAATGAATTATCCGATAGGGCTAACATTCTCTGTGTTTATTTTTCAAGGCCAAAAAAAATATGGCCCCAGCTATTTAAGCAAGACAAAATTAACTTTTCTTCAGCTTCATTAAAAAAAGATTTTAACTTTACTTTAGCCGACGACAAAACAGATGCTCTTACAAATCAAATTAAAAAGGCGGATGTAATATATTTACGCGGCGGCGATACAGACATGCTAAAAAAGACGCTTAATAAAGTAGAAAAATTAGTAAAATTATGGCAAGGTAAAATAGTATCCGGATCCTCGGCGGGAGCATATGTTTTGTCAAAATATTACTATTCTAATGACAAGGCGTGCATTAAAGAAGGTTTGGGCGTACTGCCAATAAAAACTTTTTGCCATTATAGTAAAGATAAATCTGACAAACCTGAAGGGCTGAAAAAACATGGAGAGGATTTAAAAATTTACGCAATACCGGAGGAAAAATTTATTATTATTGAACAGTAAATACCAAAATTAATTATTTTTACAAAGTAAAATCATATATATTTAAACTAAAATATACTATGCTCTTTATAAAAACCAACCTTTTAGAAGATTTAGGATAAAAAATTAAATTCAAGAAAGGAGAAAAAAAATGAAAATACTAATGATTTACCCAGAGTACCCAGATACATTCTGGAGTTTCAAGCATGCTCTTAAATTCATAAGTAAAAGAGCAGCTTATCCACCGTTGGGATTAATGACAGTCGCAGCCATGCTTCCCAATAATTGGAAAAAAAGAATAATAGATGTAAATGTTGCTAAATTAACTGATAAAGATATCTCATGGGCCGACTATGCTTTTATTAGCGGCATGGTAGTGCAAAGAGAATCGGCCCATCAGATAATTTCACGGTGTAAACAAGCAGGCTTAAAAGTTGTTGCCGGCGGTCCCCTTTTTACCAACGAATATGAACAATTTAAGGAAGTTGATCATTTCGTGCTTAATGAAGCTGAAATAACTCTTCCTGCTTTTTTAGCTGATCTAGAGAATGGCTGTCAAAAACGAGTATACGAAACCTCAGAATTTTGCAACATTGAAGATACGCCAGGTCCTAGGTGGGAATTAGTTAATTTAAATCGATATGCGGCCATGAGTATTCAATTTTCAAGAGGCTGCCCTTTTGATTGCGAGTTCTGCAATGTTACTGCTTTACTTGGGCATCGGCCGCGAATTAAAACCACCGAGCAAATCATTGCCGAGCTTGATGCGCTTTATAATTTGGGCTGGCGCGGACATATATTTGTTGTTGATGATAACTTTATTAGTAATAGAAAGTACTTAAAAACGCAACTCTTGCCAGCCATAATAAATTGGCGGAAAGACAAAAAAGGTACGATTTTTAGTACGGAAGCCTCAGTAAACCTAGCAGACGATAAAGAATTGATGAGGATGATGGTAGAAGCCGGCTTTGATGCTGTTTTTATCGGGATCGAAACGCCGGACGAGGAAAGCCTTGCTGAATGCAATAAAAAGCAGAATAAAAACCGTGATCTTATTGAAAGTGTAAAACGCATCCAACGCGCCGGGCTGCAAGTGCAGGGAGGCTTTATTGTCGGTTTTGACAATGACAAGAATTCCATCTTTCAGCGCCAGATTGATTTTATCCAAAAAAGCGGAATAGTAACGGCTATGGTTGGTATGCTACAGGCGCCAATAGGAACTAAACTATACGAACGCCTGAAAAATGAAGGCCGCTTAATTAGTGCTATGTCTGGCGATAATACCAATGGTGATACAAATATAGAGCCGCTAATGGGGCTTGATGTCCTTAGGGAAGGATATAAGCGCTTGATGCTTAATATCTATTCTCCTAAGCTTTATTACCAGCGAATTAAAACCTTGCTAAGAGAATATAAAACTCCAACTATAAAGGCGCCTATGAACTTACAGCGAGTCCTAGCTTTATTTCGCTCAATGATTCGTCTGGGCGTATTCGGTAAAGAGCGATTCCAATATTGGAAACTCTTATTCTGGACAACGCTTCAGCGCCCAGCTCTGTTACCGCTAGCCATCACCTTGGCTATTTACGGACATCATTTCCGCAAAATCTGTAATTTGCACATAAATTAACTATAAGTGAGATAGGATATAATTCTATCTCTTTTTTTGTTTAGAATTGCCATTCATAGTGCAGGGTTTACTTTTTAATTTAAATGCTTTACAATAATAGAAATTTGGAAAACTATTAAACTAACTATAATTTTTTATTTTTGATTATAGAATTAAATAAGAAGGAAAAAATGATAAAGAATAAAATTTATATCTGGATATTTAAAATAGAAGTATTAAACAAAATAACCAGGAGAGAAAAAATTATATTTTTACTTACTTTATTTTATTTACTATCGCAGGTGTACTAATAGCAACCCTATTATAATTCTAGGGTAAAAACATATAGCGAGATGAGAATATCATACTCGTTTTTTTATTAAAAAATCCGAAGTCCATTTAAACGTACTTCGGATTTCATGTATTTAATATTTTAATACTGTCTCTTACTTCTACTCTACCCTGCCATCACTGCTCAAGGCAGCAATTTCATCTTCTTCAAGTTTAGTAGTTTTAGCCTTAGTAGAACGCTCAAGCGAAGCACCAGTTTCACTATCTATCGCCCGTATAGTAGAGCCTGGAATTAATACCATGATTTTATCTCTATCGTTTTCTGTCGGAGTAATACTAATACTAAATTCAGCCTCAGATTGATATACGCTAACTGGCAGCCTGCCAATCCTCCAGATTACCTTATGGCTACCGCCTTCATAAGACAAACCCCCAACCGAAGTGCGATTTCTACTTTCCCAACTTACATAATCGGGCAATTTAACTTCTACTAATGCTTCAGTTAATTCATGGAGATTGTTATTCAGGGTCCAATACACTTTAAAGCTAGTTTTCTCCCCTACTTTGGGCGGTAGAGGGCCAGCTCCAACTGGAATATTGTCCTTGCTAAAATATCTAGCTTCCTCTTCTAAATTCAAATCACTATTAATTTTATTAATAATAGTATTACTGCGATTATCCATATCTTCTTGCGCTTGATTGCTAAATTCTTCAATATTACCAATATTATATTGAGCATAGCTCTTTACCTGAAAATCCTTGCCTAAATCTGATTCTCTAAAAGGAAGAGTATTAATAGAAAAATCTATTATTCCTTCCTCGTTAATTTCTAGTTCTTCAAAGCCTTTAATTTCTTCCTTGCTCCAACTAATAGTATTGCCTCTTTCCCGGCCATTATTCTTATCTTTTAAAGTAGTCCAGTCAAGAAAATCACTATCTAAAACAGCCATAATTATTACATCCTTCATGCTAGTTTCGCCTTTATTTGCGTAAACTATAGAATAATTTAATTTATTTTCAAAATCTATGACTTGATCATTTTTCGATCCGTTGATTATTAAAGTTAAATTTAGGTCGCTATTCATTATTTCTAAATTAATTATTTTTTCCCAAAAAATATATTTAAGATCTTTTTCATCTGTCTGTACAAGCCTTAAAGTAAAATCCTGGTTATCTTCTATTTTTTTATTTAACATATATTCTATTTTTAACTCTTGGTCAACTGTCGTGCTGTCAGGCGAAATAATTTCTTTTAAACCGCTAATTTGCCATGTTTTATCATCTATTTCTTCGATTATTAAGCTAGGCTCTTTTTTTTCATTTGTGACTGGCGCAGTTAAACCAATGACTTCTAAATTTTCCAAAGAATCAATCTCTAGGTTAAATTTAGAAAGATAATTATTTTCATTAACGCTTATGCCGATAATTATCTCATTTTTTTCTCCTACTAAAGACGCGGTTGCATATTCGGCATTAACGTTTAGTCCAATGCCATCAACTAAAACTGTAAACGTTGATTCTTTTTTAAATTCACTTGAAAAATTTTCTGGCATATAAGTAATTTGAGCAAAAAATATATTTGCCATATCTTCCTGTCCAATCACCATGCCTTTAATTTTTACCTGACCATTGCCTTTAGGCCCAATATCATCTAATTCCCAAATTGACTTTGTAATCCGACCGTTAGTATCGCTTGGATTGGACTGGGTTAACGGAGAACTATCTAGAAAAATAAAATTATCAGGGTAATTTAACTCAATTCTTATTTTTCTAACATTAGTTATGCTTAAATTTTTATAATTCAAATCAATAAAAAACTCTTCTCCGGCTATTATTTTATCTTGACCCTCAATAGTAAAATCTACAGCCGTTGCATCAGATCCAACATGATAAATTAAATAATAAATTCCATATCCGGCAATAGAAATTATGCTAACAGTAAATATTACGCTTAAAAACCAAAAAATAAATCCCCTTTTCTTTTTAATGTCTAGCTTGCGTACGTTTGGGACGTCTCCATTTTCATCTTGATATATCTCTGATAAGCCTTCGTCAATTTCATCATCTCTTGCCTCATCTTCTAAAATTTCCTCAAATTCTTCTACTTCTTTTTCAGTTGGCAATGGTTTTTTAATAAACTCGGAAACACCTGATTCTTTCTTTTCTATAATTTTTATTTCATTATTATTTTGATTTTTCATATACTAAAAATACAAGTTAGGCGTAAACGCACATTTATATCGCTGTATGTTTTGCCAAATTGCATTAAAGATTTCAATATCGAGCTAACGCCGTCCCGTCCCTCCCTAGTTTTAAATTATGCGCTTCAAGAGTAATAATATAAATATTCAGATGATGGGTGAAATATTTAATAATTTCATAAACCGGGGAGGGGCGG
>JBDRJA010000025.1:0-2087 GCA_043815345.1 Patescibacteria group bacterium
CCAAGTCTGCTATCGCCAGCCCTTCTATAATAATTACCCTATTCGTGAAACCGCTATGGAGTATGTGGATGAGGGGCAGAATCCAAAGGATATTATGTATAGCGGAAACCCTACCGGCTATAGTCTGATGCCGGACGCTAAGCCAGTTTTGGATAAAACCGGGATGAAAGTTATTTTTGAAGATGATTTTAATGACAATGCCATTGATACGGAGAAATGGGATAGTTGGGGTGGGATGTATATTTGACTAATCTAATATTTTTAGCTAAGGTTAAGGTAAGAATATTAATTTAGTTAAATAATAAAAAACTATATGAAATCTAAAAAACTATTATTTTTAGTTATAATCTTTATCGAGGTAATAGCTGTTACCGGTGTTTTGTGGTATGCAAATAAGCCGGCTAATAACCAGCCTGAACCGAATAATCAAGGTCAGAATGAGCAAAAACAAGAAGAAAAACAAAACGATTCGACAAAAGAACAATCTAAGGATAAAGTTATATTAAATATTAATGATATCCATGGTTGGAATATTTATAATAATGATGTTATCGGTATAAATTTCAGCTATCCTGATGATTGGATAGTAAATGAATTTAATAACAAACATAAGGTTTTAATTACTAATAAAAATTTAGTTTTTCGCTTATTAATTCATTACCCAGCAGATCCTACAGGCATTGAATTACATGAATTAATAAAAACTAATATTTTTAAAACAAATGATCCCGGTGTTGATTTACGTTATGAATTATTAAAATCTATAGATAATACTGTAGATTCATATGTAGCTACTATTAACTGGACAAAAAAAGAAGATGAAGGAAAAAACGATCAAAGTGGTTTTATAATGATAAGTTATAGCGAATTAAATGTTGATTATTATCAGTTCGTTATTGAAAATATTATAAAGACATTTAAATTTATTAAATAAAAATTTTCTTTACACAGTATGTAAAAAAGTCTTGCATTTCGTAATGGATAATTTTTATCTAAAACCATAAAATGAAAGGAGGGAAAAAATTGCTCTTTAATACTGTTCATTGACATTAACATTAAACCAAATTAAAAAAGAGGATAAGAAGATGAAACTAAAAATTGCATTTGGAGTATTTTTTATTGTTTTGACGTTAACGAATTTAAGCTATTCAGATGACGCAATGTTGCCTTACCAAGGTGGCTCAACTTGGAAATGCTCGCAAGGGACATATGAAGATCCGGACAATCAGTATTGGAATGAGCAAGAACAAAAATGGAAGGAATCATTCACGAATCCAACCCATAATTCTAGTTATTCCAGCGGAAAACTTAAATACGCCATTGATTTCGGCCTTCCGATGCGAACCCCAGTTATCGCTTCCCGTTCAGGCCCGGTTACTTCTATCGGAACAGGCTATAACGGCGGTTGGGGAAATTGCCCTTTAATTACTTATGGCAACGGAAGGATAGGCAGATATGCGCACATGGACGAAGTGATTGTAGAGGATGGTGAATATGTTAGGCAAGGCCAAGTCATAGGGTATAGCGGAAATACTGGTAATTCAGACGGACCGCATCTTCATTATCAAGAAGAAGATAGCAACGGCCAGTCACTGCCACTGACGTTTATAGATGCCGAGGAAGCCGATCGTGTGCCAAAAAGATGGGTGCCAGAAGAAGAAAAACCTGATGGCTTAAGGCATGTGTATACTTCTCTCAATACCTACAACTCTGATCCAAATAGCAGTTACCGCATTGGCAAATTCGCGAACGGTTGGAAAATAGAGCAGACTAACGTCTGCTATAAGCAATTCGTGCCTTTTTCCCGCCCTTTTGCGGTTACCTATTATCATAAAAATAAAGACGGACAACCAGTCATCGGAGCACCAATCAATGAAGTGCACAAGAATATTGAAAACGTATTTTTTGAGTGTTTGTGGGAAGACCCGGTAACTGTCTGGATTCAGGACGCTCAAGGCACTAATGGGGATGGTAAAACCTATACTCTAGTGCTAAACCCGTATGTTTTTAATATCAGGTTTAACTATTTAGGAGTGGTTTATACCCTAGAAGGCCCAATCAGGAACTATTGGTTTGATCATTACTGC
>JBDRJA010000026.1:0-5778 GCA_043815345.1 Patescibacteria group bacterium
CCATTTTTAGATCTTCATATATCTTAATCTGAGTTTTCATAATGGTATAATTTAGTGGTAAAAGTCAAAATACAGACTTACTACTATTTTACACCATTATGAGAGTTTTGATTAGTTTCGTAATTCAAAGTAATTAATAAATAGCCCCAAATAACGTTTTGCATTCGCAAAACTAAAACTTTTAATTACATCACCTAACAGCGCTGGCTGTCTAATAACTCAAATCTTGAAAATTTGTTATGCTAGAATTAGCAAAAAAAATTTAAAAAAACACTAAAAAACGGGGTTATTCGACAGCCTGAGCGATTATCCGGTTCCGGCTTTTTACAAAAGCCTCCTCCCAAATTGCCTTCACTCCGTTTCAGAAAAACTCCGGATACTCGTAAACATTATATGAAATTTTTAATATAAACTCAAAAGAACTATGAAAAATCAAAAAATAATTCAGTATCATTACCATCCAAGCGCAAAAGAACTGAAAATAATTAAGATTTCTAAATATGCCCACCTTTGTAATCATTTTTATTGCGATAATGGAAAAATTAGATAAAGAGTTAGCCGCTAACATTATCTCCATCTCTATTCTGATTGGCATAATTTTAACCCCTATATTGATTGCTTTTTTAGTATAATAATTTATTGAACCTATCATGCCCTCTTCGATCAAAAATATCAACAAATTTGTTGCTCATGCACGTAACCTTGCCCTTAGCCTCATCTTCCCCATTGAATGCTTGGGTTGTAAAAAAGAAGATGTCTGGCTTTGTAAAAGTTGTTTTAGAAAATTAGAGTTTAAAAATGAACAATACTGTTTGCTATGTAAAAAAGTAAACAAATTTGGGGAATTTTGTTCTAAATGTCAAGAACAATACAGTTTAAACGGCGTCTGGATTGCCGGGGATTATGAAAATAAAATAATTGCTGAACTAATAAAAAATTTAAAATACCGCTTTGCTAAAAACATTGCGCAAACTTTAGGCAACTTTTTATCGTTATTCTTGCGCAATTTAATAAATATAACTAAAATAGAATCATCTGACTTAAATGCAGGAGTTAATTGGCGTAAATTTGAAAACATAACTAAATCACCCCAAGCTCTAATTGATTTTAAAAATGTCCTGCTTATTCCTGTACCGCTTCATAAAAAAAGAGAGCGTTGGCGCGGTTTTAACCAGTCATTAGTTATTGCCTATGAAATTGCAAAAATTTTTAACCTAATAATATCAAACCAATTAATCCGTGAAAAGCATAAAAAACCGCAAGCTAAATTAGGTGAATCCGACCGTAAAATCAATATTAAAGGATGCTACACTTGGCAAGGAGAAAAACTGCAAGGAGAAAATATTATCTTAATAGACGATGTTACTACTACCGGCTCAACTTTAAACGAATGCGCCTACATTCTTAAACAAGCAGGCGCAGGAGAGATTTGGGGGCTGGTGGTGGCTAAAGGCTAATGAATGAAAAGAAAAATAAGAGAAATAAGTAAAATAAGAATAGAGCTTCTAATGTAGTTCCACTATAATGTAATTGGATATAAAAATAATAAAGAGAGAAATAAATATGTATGATAAAAATAAAAAGAAACACAAATTTGAAGATGTGAAGGCGTGGAAATCAGCAAGAGAATTTAGAAAGCATATTTACAGAATTACTAAAGAATTTCCTAAAGAAGAAATGTATTGCTTAACTTCACAAATAAGGAGAGCAGCAATTTCAATTCATTCAAATATCGCCGAAGGCTATGGTCGATATAGTTATCAAGAAAATATTCAATTTTGTAGAACAGCCAGAGGATCATTAAACGAAGTTTTAGATCAATTATACGTTGCCCATGATGAAAAATATATATCTCAAAATGAATTTAATTTTTTATATGACGCTGGAAGAAATACTGAGTATGATATAAATTGCTATATTGGATTTATAAAAAAACAACAAAATATTAGTAAAACTTAATCTCTTATTTTTCTTTTTATTCTTATTTTACTTATTTTATGTCTACAACCTACCTATACACATTTACTAGCATTATCATCATTTCCCTATTATCATTAATAGGAGTAATAACTTTATTACTGTCAAAAGATAAAATAAAAAAAATAACTACATTTCTTGTTAGCTTTTCCGCCGGCACCCTGCTCGGAGGAGCCGCTCTTCATTTACTTCCGGAAATAATAGAGAAAGAAGGAAATAAATTGATAATTTGGCTATGTTTACTAATTGGCATTATCACTTTTTTTATTCTAGAAAAAATTATTCATTGGCGCCATTGCCATATAATGAATTGCGATCAACATCCACATCCTTTAGGCGCGATGAGTCTTGCCGGGGACAGCCTTCATAATTTCATAGACGGCATGGTTATTGCCGGCTCGTTTTTACTTAGTATTCCCTTGGGCATAGCTACTTCACTGGCGGTTATTGCCCATGAAATTCCACAAGAAATAGCTGATTTTGGAGTTTTAATCCATGATGGATATAAGCGATCCAAGGCCTTATTCTATAACTTTTTAATTTCTCTTACCGCGATTTTAGGCGCAGCTATCTCCTTATTTATAGGAATACAATTAGAAAATTTCTCTATTTTTATTATTCCATTTGCCGCCGGCGGCTTTATCTATATCGCCACCGCCGACTTGATTCCAGAACTCAAGAAAGACACTGGGGCGATAAAGTCATTAGGGCAATTATTTAGCATTATTGCCGGAATCGGAATAATGTTAGTATTAAAATTTTTGTTTGAGTAAAACACGAGATCCTTAAACACAAAAACACTATGATTATATATATCATAGTGTTTTATTGTGTTCTAATGCGGTGTTTTCTCGTCAAAATCACCGTATTGAGTACTAATTCTAAGGTCCCCATAAGGGTAATAATCCAGTAGCTGGCTTATATCGCCGTTTTCATCAGTAACAACATTACTGCCTGAAAGATGGTCGGCATGGACGTAATATGTGCAGGTAGCCGTCCCATTACCTTCTATTGTAGCAATTAACGCTCCCGGAATAAAAATAAACCAACAAAGAAAATAGATCTGCGGACTTATGCCAAATATTTGCTGGCAGAATAAAACCTAACTAAAAAAAGAGAACTATTAGCCAATCTAAGAATCAGGTTGGTATATAAAGATAAAAGTATTATTCTAGTGAAAGAATAGACCACAAAAAACAACAGAATGATTTTTTCATTCTGTTGTTTTTAAATTAATACTCTAAACTATACAAACTATCGTCATGAGAAAAATCTCTAGGACAAGATAAATGAAAATTATATCCTGTCATAGATTTATCGTGTATACAGTCAGAACCACCGGGACTTCCGAGTCCATATCCATATTCTAATTCGTCAGCGCATTGAGACCAAATCAGAACAGGAAATATGCAAATCACACCATTAAAATATTTTATATCTATGACGGGATGTGCAAATATTGCATTTGGTTTATGCAAATAATTTGGAATTATATGATCAATAAAAGGTTCACCTTTATAGTCGTATATAAATCTATTAGCTTCTTTCGGAAATATAAAAAATTCTAACCAATAGGCATTTAAGGGTTTATTTTTATATTGCCTGAATCGTCTTTCGGTAAAATCATCTTTTTCTTTATCTAAAATAATATATTGAATATTTTTTCTGCGTTTCTTTAGTAATTCAAAACTTTTATCTATTCCCCAACATTTAAAACCAAAAGTGGGTCCGGAAATAACCGGTTTATCTAACGGCGAAGAAAATACACCAATTCCTTTTGGTTTCCCAGTTTCCTTATCGATACCAGATAATATTCCTCTTCCTGACAGTTGCACGAAACCACTTTTATGTAATGATAATTTTGTTTTTTTATCTACAATAAATTCTTTTCGTATTTGGGATTTCTTTATTTTTTGTACACCACCCTTATATTTATGTTTATGTTGAAAAATATATGCTTGATTATACTTGCAATAAGGAAAAAAAACGTTAATACTTTCATCTTTTTTATTTGAAGACAGAGAAATTATTTTATATATTTTATCACCTTCCCTAATGCAAACTATAGTTCGTTTATAACTTTTTACTGGTATAGACGAAACTCCATACAAAACACTACAATAAGAACCTTTTGGATATTTATAGAAACGAGGATATTCACTTTTATTATTATTTGCCATCATATAATAATACTATATCCTAATGCTTTTTGTTAGTAAAATAAGCGGGGTAATTAACTTTAACTATACGCAAAAGCCCTGCAAAAAACAGGGCTTGTGGGTCGCTCGATAACAAATTGTCGTGGCGGAAGGGGTGGGATTCGAACCCACGGAACCCGTAAAGGCTCAACGGTTTTCAAGACCGTCCCATTCGACCGCTCTGGCACCCTTCCAATATATAATTTTATATGTAAATGATGCGTGACAAGCCACCCCGTTCGACCGCTCCGGCATCTCTCCTATCTTTTACAAAAACACATGAACACAAAAACATTAAAACACAAAAGCAACTCGGTAATAAAAAATGTTTTCGTGTTCCGGTATTTTTGTGTTCTAGTGTTTTTGTGTTTTATTGCGTTTTATGGCGGAGAGGGAGGGATTCGAACCCTCGGTACCCGTTAAGATACAACACCTTAGCAGGGTGCCCCTTTCAACCACTCAGGCACCTCTCCAAATTAGTAAATAGACAACAAGACAACTAGACAGCTAGAAGTAAATAAGGATAAATATAAATGATTTTATTACTTCTAGCTGTCTAGTTGTCTATTTACTAGTTGTCTAAATATTGCTATAATTAATATATATAATATAACCATTATTGTCAATTCAATCTATGGTCAAAAAACAAAACGCAACAGACTATGGCGATGAAATAATAAGCTGGCAAGTGCCAGAATATGAAAAACATACTAGAAATAAAAGCTGGTATATTATTGCTATTATTATCGCCTTGCTTTTAATGCTCTACTCCTTTTTTAACACCAACTTTTTATTTGCGGTAATTATAATAATAACCGCTATTGTTATTATAATGCATGATGGCCAAGAACCTGCCATGATAAAAATTTCTCTAACAGATGAAGGAATGATAGTCGGCAGAAAATTTTATGACTATGATGATTTTAAGAATTTTTCTATCGTTTACAAGCCAAGACAGGAAGTTAAAAATTTATATTTTGAATTTAAAAATTCTGTTAAGCCTAGACTGTCTATTCCTTTAGATAAACAAAATCCCTTGATTATTAGAAAAAATCTGCTAAAATACTTATCAGAAGATCTTGATCGTACAGATCAGCCCTTGTCAGAGGGATTGGCTAAACTGTTTAAATTATAATTTCTAATTTCTTGCATTTAATTTCATGATATTTTAATATTATTAGAAATTAGATATTGGAAATTGGAAATTTTTTATATTGTCCCCGTAGTTCAACGGATAGAACACAGGATTGCGGATCCTGTAATGTAGGTTCGATTCCTACCGGGGGCACCAGTAAGGAAAAGTCAAATTTCGTTGGCTCGCCACCCCCGCAACAACTGCGGGGTCGGCGACAAAAGTGGATGGAAATCACCCATAGAGTGCATTGGCAGAAGGGGGCTTGACTGCGAGACCAACAAGTCGAGCAGGGACGAAAGTCGGGCAAAGTGATCCTACGGTTTCCGTGTGGAAGGGCCGTGGCTTAACGGATAAAAGCTACCCCGGGGATAACAGGCTTATCTTGCCCAAGAGTTCACATCGACGGCAAGGTTTGGCACCTCGATGTCGGCTCGTCGCATCCTGGGGCTGGAGCAGGTCCCAAGGGTC
>JBDRJA010000027.1:0-10013 GCA_043815345.1 Patescibacteria group bacterium
CGTCGAAGAGCGGATGGACCAGACGATCCAAATACGCCTCCGGGGTAAATATCTTAATTACAGGCTATTACCGGAAAAGCCAAAAAAGATGGGTGAAGCTAAAAACAATCTACAATGGGTAATCCCTAAATCTACAGCCCATACGCCACCTGCTAACCATCCTTGGCGACAATATGAAAAAACAGAGTATCTTAAAAAACTAACAAAAGTGTCCAGGTAGGACATTTCTAAAAAATGCCAAATAGGACATTTCTATAAAACCTTTACAAAAATTTCAAAGTGATTGACAATAATTTCATTTTTGTTTATACTTAAAAAGTAATTTATAATTTAGATAGCAGATAACAGATAGCAGATAACAGGTTTATCTGACGGCTGTTATCTGCTATCTGTTATCTAAATAGCATGCCATTAATTCCAACAGTAATTGAAAAAGACGGCAATAGAGAAAGAGTTTATGATATCTATTCTCGCCTACTCAAAGACAGGATTATTTTCTTAGGTGAGGCGATTACGGATCATGTAGCTAATATTATCATTGCTCAATTTTTATTTCTAGATGCCGAAAACAAAGAAAAAGATATTAAGTTTTATATAAATACTCCTGGCGGATCTGTCACTGCAGGGATGGCGGTTTATGATACAATGCAGTATGTGAAATGCGACGTCTCGACGATTTGCGTAGGTATGGCCGCTTCTATGGGAGCAACGCTTTTAGCGTCTGGCGCAAAAGGAAAAAGGTTTGCCTTGCCAAATTCAGAAATTATGATTCATCAAGTTATGGGAGGTTTTGAGGGCCAGGCAACTGATGTAAAAATTAGAGCCGAACATATCTTGAAAGTTAAGGATAAAATGAATAAAATATTAGCCTACCATACCGGCCAGAAAATTACTGCCATAGAAAAAGATACTGATCGGGACAGGTATATGACTACTGAAGAATCAAAAAAGTATGGAATAATTGATAAGATAATTACTAAATAAGCAGGGAATAAATAGCAGTAAATATTAAATAATTTTAATACTATAATTTAGTTAAATAAAATATGCCAAATATTAAAGGAGCTAAAAAAGAGTTGAGAAAATCTATCAAGCGACATGATAGAAATAAGAAAATTAATGTTAATTTAAAAAAACTAATTAAAACAAGTCGTAAGGAAATTGAAGCAAAAGATAGTAAGGCGAGCGAGATAGTAAAGAATACCTTAAAAGCGCTTGATAAAGCGGCTCAGAAGGGTATAATTAAAAAAAATACTAGAGACAGAAAAAAGAGCAGGTTGCAGAAAAGATTAAATAAGATGCTTAAATAAAAATTGATTTTTATTATAAAAAACTGGAGAAATAGCATTGGTTATTGTCGCCAGTTTTTGTTTTTCAATTGAATTGTTCTTTCTTAATATGGACTGTTGCGTTAGCGGCAGTCTCTAAAAATCGCGATTTGCCACGCACCTTTAGGGTTGATCATGTATTCCGAGATTGGATTATACAGTTTTTAATTAATCTGCAATTAAGGGGCGTGGTAAGCAAGAATCCCGAGTTTTCGGGATTTTTGTTTGTCTTATTAGAAAAAAACTTTCTTGCCTCGCCCTACCACAGACGTGTTGACCGGGTTAAAAGTCAGGGGTTCAGCCTGCTAGATATTAGACCTGTTGCTTTATAATCTATCGTAAAGGAATTTCAATATTGGATTTTTTTATATTTAACATTAAGTAAAATATATTTTTTGCTAACTACCGCCGCTCCTCAGGTCTATAATATAATCTAACAGGGTAAATAATTTCATTGCCGTTGCTGGTTTACCCCGTTAAATAATTACAAGATAAACCTTGTTAAACCAGGGTCGCGGCTAGTGGCTTTGAACCACTAGCTGTGGCTAATTTTTATTAACCGTTGATTTTACCAACGGATTTATTTAACAAGGTAAATTTAACGGAGTAAAGTGCCTCCAACAAGTTCACCCAGCTATCATGAAGTGATTTTTCAGGGTGGCACCTTCTTAACAGAGTTCACTATAATTTGTCGCAAAGGATTTTAATGTTCATTAATTATTGAAGCTAATATTAATAGAGATTATTATTTGCTATTCACCACCGCCACTTCCCAGTTTCCAAGAATAATTAAGTTCGCAATCGTAAAAAATTCAGTTTGATTTAATTATCTTAAATATATATTCATAGAAACTGGGGAGGGGCGGGACTGCGTTAGCTAGATATTGAAACCTTCAAACAACTTGGCAAAAACGTAAAAAGTGGTTAATGTGCGTTTACGCCTAACTTGTAATGAGAATATAAATTAATTAAATTTTTGAGAGAAATAGGTTAAGCATTACTTTAGTATTTGCTTGCCCAGTTTTCATTTTAAAATCTATTTCAATTAATTCAGCTAAGCTATTTTTTAATATTGGTAATCCAAAATTTCTAACTTGGTTAATCCCTTTTTGCACAATAAAGGGATGAAGTTTTAGAAGGCTAATTATTTTTCTAGATGTATACCCGGAGTCAAGGGCTTCCCTGATTTGCAGTAATATTTTAAATTGCCTTACGATCATATTTATTAGATACCCATCGGCCAGGCCGGCGGCAAATTGCTCCTCTATTAATTTAACGGCTAAGTTTTTATTTTTATTGCTTATGGCGTCAGTTAAAGCAAAAATATTTTCATCAAATTTACCCCTAACTAATTTTTCTATATTCTGGGCTTCAATTGATACTGGGATATTTTTTTCTTTAGATTTTATTAATTTTTGCTCTAAACTCTGACTATAATTAATTAATTTATTAATTTCATTATTAAGTTGCCATAAATCATTACCCACTAGACCAACCAAAAGTTGAACAGACCCAAAAGATATTGTTCCACCTCGTAATTCAACCTCTTTTTTTACCCAGTTAGCTGTCTCGGTGTTTGAAAGTAATTTAAATTCCTGAGTATATTTTTGTTTTGATAAGAAATTAAATAATTTTAAAGGTTCTCTTGTTAAATTTTTATTCCTTCCTGAAGAGTCTATTATTAAAGCATTTTCTTTTTTTCCGACCATTTTTGTTTTTATTTTTGAATCTCTAAAAATAACAATATTATCATTTTCATCCTCCTTTTTTTTATCTATAAGATAAATAAGGTCAGTAAATATTTCTTTACTTTTATTCAGAAAAATATCATCAATAATAATCATCCGTTTCTTGGAAAGAAGCGAGTTTGGCCCAACTTTTTCATTAATCTGCCCTATATTAATATTTGCTCCATCAAGAGAGGTTAGGCTATTGCTTTTTGGGTCAATATCTCTGATAAATTTAGATTTTAATTCTTTTAGTTTTTGGAGGCTTCTAAAGGAGTCTTCACCGTAGAGGAAGATAATCATATAGTTGAAATTTATTTTGTATTTTGCTAATATTTAATATGGATATATTATTAGTAAATGTGTTATGTTAACTTCAAGATGCCCTATTTGCCGTAGCGACGTAATAATTGAAGATGAGCTATGCAAGGGCGATTTAATTGATTGCATTAACTGCGGTGTTGAATTAGAGATTATTTCCCTTAATCCTTTGCGGATTTCTATCCTTAAAAATGAAGATGATGATGTGGCAAATATAGAAGATCTTGAGAAATAAGACAGTGAAGAAATTGAATAATGAATAAAATTAATTAAGACTTTTTCAAACAAGGCCAAGGTTGGTTTTGTTTTTTGTTCTACGAATTACGAATAAATTACGAATTTACAAATTAGATTTTAATAGTATTAGTAGATTTGTAACTAAATTCGTTTTTTGTAGGTTAATTATTTTAATCTCTGCACCTCATCCTTAAAAAGCATACCGCGATGTTTATAATTCTTAAATAAGCCAAAACTGGCGCAGGCTGTGGAGAGTAATACTACATCTCCGGGGACTGAATTCTGGCAAGCAATTTTTACAGCTTCTTTCATGCTACTTACTATTTTTATTTTATTTTTTTGATATTTTATTTTTAATAATTTTTTCTTTATTCTAGGAGAAGACTTACCTTTAAATAGGATAACAAATTTTGCTTTTTTGTAAATATGTTTTGCTAGTTTTTTAAAATCTGCTCCTTTGTCTGCTCCTCCAGCTAAGAGAATGATTGGCTCTGTGAATGATTTTAAATCAGCAATAGTAGCATCAGGGGTTGTAGCAAAACTATTATTGTAATATTTTACTTCTTTTATTGTTTTCACATATTCTAATCTATTCTCTAAATTTTTAAAATTACTCACTACTTTTTTAATAGTGTCCATTTTTACTCCTGCTAATTTTGCAACTTCCACTGCGGCAGCAATGTTTTCCTTATTATAATCTCCAACTAGTTTAGATGGTAATTCAGATTTAGTAAAATATTTTATACTACTTTCAATATTTATTTTTTTAACTTTTAACTTATCATTTATTATAAGATAATCAGATTTAACTTGATGTTTAAAGATATTACTTTTTGCTTTCCAATAATCTGTCATTGTTTTATGATAATTTGGATTATTAGGATCAGCAGATTTAAGATGCTCGCGGGAAAAGTTTGTTATAACGGCGATCTTCGGGCTGACTGCCACATCTTCAAGCTGAAAACTTGATAACTCTAATATTACCCAGTCATTTTTCTTAATTTTATCCAGAAAGGAAAACATCGGAATGCCGATATTACCGCCGATAAATACATTTTGTGGAAAAGCGCCTCGGTGCGTTCCCACGTGTTGTTTTAATATTTTGTAAATTAATGTAGCGGTTGTACCTTTTCCCTTAGTGCCGGTTACTCCGATTATGTTTTTGCTTGGGCAGAGGCTGAAAAATAATTTTGTTGGACTTGAAATTTCCACTCCTGCCTTAATGGCTTTTTTTATTTCCGGAGAAAATAAGGGATAGCCGGCAATGCGGAATATTATGTGAAATTGACTCAGGTTTTTGTCATAGTTTTTGCCGAGTCGCCAAGACACTCGGTGTCCTATAGAACACCGAGTGTCTTCTCTGGCATCACATATTGTAATATCAGCTTTTATTTTTTTCTTAATTAAAAATTTAACCAAGGCCTGGTTTTCTATACCATAGCCGAGAATACATATTTTTTTGTTTTGTAGATTTTTTATTTTCATAAAACGAAAGCTTACGTACCGCTCATTCTTCGCGTTGCGTCCGCTATAGCTCCTTCATCTCTCCCCAATTGTCTCCTACGGCTACATCAACCACTACCGGGACTTTTAGATTAATTACGCTTTCCATAATATTCTTAATTTTTTTAGCAGTTTTTCCCACTTCTGAATTTTTTACTTCAAACAATAATTCATCATGCACTTGGATCAACATTTTTACATCAATTGATTCGTGATAGATTTGCGATATCTGAATCATGGCAACTTTTATCATGTCAGCGGCTGTGCCTTGAAGGGGCATATTCATAGCCATGCGTTCAGCGGCTTTTTTAACTTGCATCACCGAAGAATTTAGTTCCGGTAGGTAGCGCCGGCGATTAAATAGAGTTTCAGCATAGCCTTTGTCTCGCGCTAGCTTTATACTATTATCAATATACTTTTTTACATCTTTATACACTTTAAAGTATCCGTCAATAAATTCTTTAGCCCTAAAATACGGAATGTCAGCCGTTTGGGAAAGGCCGTGCGGTCCCTGGCCGTAAAGAATGCCAAAATTAGTAGCTTTAGCTTCCCGGCGCATTTGGCTAGTCACTTCGCCTGGTTTAACCTGGTTTATGGCGGCGGCTGTAGCCGTATGAATATCTACCCCATCTTTAAAAGCTTTAATCATTTTTTTATCTCTGGACATATGGGCGGCCAGCCTTAACTCAATTTGCGAGTAATCAAGGCTTAAGAGTTTAAAGCCTGGTTTTGACACAAAAGCTTTTCTAATTTCTCGGCCCAGCTCCGTTCTAATTGGAATGTTCTGCAAATTAGGCTCGGACGAAGATAAACGTCCGGTAGCGGCTACAGTCTGGTTAAAGCTTGTATGGACTCTTTTGGTTTTTTTGTTGATTAACTCTGGCAAAGCATCAACGTAGGTGCTAGTTAGCTTAGTTAATTCCCTATATTCTTGTATTAATCTAATAATTGGGTGCAGGTCTTTCAATTTATTTAATTCATCAGTAGCAGTAGAAAGCCCGGTTTTGGTTTTTTTTACATCAGCTGTAGGAATGGCTAATTTTTCAAAAAGTATAACCTTTAATTGCTGGGTTGAATTGATATTAAAATTTTGCCCAGCAAATTTATGGATTTTAGTTTCTAAAGTTTTAATTTTTTTAACCATCTTAGCGTTCATTTGGGCTAGGAATTTCTTGTTTAGTAATACGCCATTATTTTCCATATTGCCCAAAACCTGTGCCAGGGGCATTTCAATATCATTAAATAATTTATCAAGTTTCTGCTCCTTAATTTGCCTTTTTAGTTTTATTACTAGGCGGTTCGTAAAGTCTGCGTCTTCCGCGGAATAAAGCATTAATTTTTCGGTTTCAATTTCAGGAAAAGTAATTTTGTCACGTCCTTTGCCCAGAAGATCAGTTTTAGAAATTTTTTCAAAGCCTAATTCGGTAAAAGTGACGGCATCTAAATTATGTTGGCGCGAGCCTGGGTTTAATAAATAAGAGGCGATCATAGTGTCAAAGGCAACTCCTTTTACATCAATTCCCTGGTTTTTCATTACTCGAATATCAAATTTAATATTATGTCCAAATTTTTTAATATTTTTATTTTCAAATATGGGGCTAAGTTGCTCAAGCCAAGGATGTATTTTGTGTTCTTTGCCTGCCCCGTCGAATGGCTTGGGTGTTTTTTTGTTTTTGACGTAATTAAATAAATTATCTCCCCTGTTTTCTACTTCCCGTTCCTTGCTTCTTGTGTTTATATAATACGCTTCTCCTTTTTGCCAAGAAAAACTTATTCCTAATAAATTCGCGGTCAAGGGTTCAAAAGAAGAAGTTTCTGTGTCAAACGTAAATTGCTTTTGTTTTTTTAGTTTCGCTAGAAATATCTTGAATTGGTTATCATTATCAATTAATGAATATTTAAATAATTTTTTATTGCGTTTAAATTTATCTTGAATTTTTTCCTCTTTAGCCTCTTTGCTTTCTTTATTATTGTCCTCTAAAGCATAAACGCGGGGCAATAAAGATTTAAATTCAAGTTCGCTTAGAATTTTAACGACTTTTTCTTTATTAAAAGTATGGAAGCGCGTGTCTTCTAAATTAAAATTGATATTTACATCACATTTTATAGTAGCCAAATCCTTGGACATATAAGCGTCTTTTCTGTACTTTAATAATAAATCCCTAGTGCGGTCTTTTATTTTGTTTGATTTTATATTTTTATATATTTTATCTAAGGTTTTAAAATTACCTAATAAATCACAGGCAGTTTTTTCTCCAATTCCTTTAACTCCCGGGATATTATCGCTAGGGTCGCCACGTAAAGATTTAAAATCAATCATTTGATCCGGGTCTAAGCCGTACCGTGTTTTTACTGCGCTTTTATCGTAAATAACACTATCTGATAAACCACGGCTCATGGTATAAACCTTAGTATGATCATTTACTAATTGCAGGGTATCTAAATCTCCTGTTACAATAATTTTTTCGACTTTGCCGTCAACGGTTTTAGCAATTGTGCCTATTAAGTCATCAGCCTCAAAACCTTGTTTTTTAAAAACTGGAATATCAAAGGCTTTGGCTATCTCAATAATTCGTGGAATTTGCGAATATAATTCGTCAGGCGCCTTTATTCTTTTAGCTTTATATTCTTTATATTCAATATGCCTAAAAGTCGGTCCTTTTTCGTCTAGGGTAAGGACAATATATTCAGGTTTAAATTCGCGGACCGCTTTTAGTAAAACATTAGTAAAGCCATAGACTGCGTTTACCATCTCGCCCTTTTTAGTAGTCATGGTCGGGGGCAAGGCATGAAAACTACGGTGGATTAAAGCATTTCCGTCTATGATAATTAGTTTTGGAGTGGTTTTTGTCATATTATTATTACATCATAGAAATGAGCATAAAACAAGGTTTAAAATGCATGATTCTTGGCAAGGATAATTAATCAATATAAAATTTTTGACATTAGAGAAGGGGCGGGGGTATGGCGCTAAAGTTTAATCCAGAAATTTGCTTGACTCTTTCCTCCTTTCAGTCGCCAAGCGTTTTTTTAGAAAAAGCCTTGACCCTTTTTCCAGTCTCCTTCTCTCTTAATTTCAATTTAATTTTATTAAATTAGCTAATATTGACAAAATTTTAATAAAGTGTATAATACATGTTATAGTGCATTAAGCACAGAGAAGAGAGTGGGGAGCCGAAAAAAACTGTGGAGGAATTTAGTCCTAAGGCAAGAAACATATTTTCGGGTTTGTTTTAAAGCATGGATTAAATAGCATAACTATTTATCTTTTGTTAGTCTGAGAATAGCATTGCGATTGCCTCTGTATCAAAACCCATCGGCGCAAGACTTAAAACTTCAATCTACCCATTTTTCTCTTCTTTTTCTAAAATCAGATTACACTAAATAACCACCTAATTTTATTAAGGTGGTCTTTTTTTATTTTAAATTAATAGTGTAAAATAATTATTTACAAGGATCTTCTGGCATAGGAGCGCTTGGGACACCATGTTTTATCCACTGGCCATTTTCACAAATCCAATCGTCTTCAGATCCGCCAATTACAAATCTTAAAAAGAGCCAGAATAAGATAATGGCCAGAAAAATAGCAAATATTTTTAAGATTTTTTTCATTGCTTTTTGTCTTTTATGAAATTAGCGATTGAACGGTCATAGGTTTTTTCCTTTTCTTGAGAAAAGTAACAGGCAGGCAATTCATCGTTTTTTATATGATGTTTAAGGCATTCACAGCAGATCCCTTTTCGTGAACAACCTATATACGTGCAAGTACAATTCTTTAAGTTTTGCTCTTGTTGGCAATTCATATTTATTTAAAAGTGGCTACCCAGTCTCCAACATAATGGGTTACTATAATAACCAGAATAGCAATGAATAGATGTTCTAATACAGCCTTGATTGGCTTGGTTTTACTTCCTTTAGCCATTAAATAACTAAATAAGGCAATTAGAAAAAGTCCCCATATTATGCTTATGCTAATTGCAAGGGAGAGTGAAAGCAGAAGAAAAGGGACAATAAATATAGCGGCGAAAAAAAATTTTGATAAAAAAGTTACAATGGTCGCTTCCCATATTTCTAAAACATCATGTTTATTTTCCGCTTCTTCTGAGATATGGATGCCCAAGGCGTCTGATAGGGCATCGGCAATAGCAATAACGATAATGCCTCCAATAACTACGCGGATAGAGCCAGTGCTGGAATGAAGCCCTACTATTAAACCCAGAGTAGTAATTATCCCTGAAGTTATTCCAAAACTAAATCCTTTTTTTATTGAACATTTCATATTATTTTTCATTATTTAATTCTAATTTATTTATTTTTGCAGTTTTTAAAAGATAAGCAAGGCCGGTTGTAATAACAGGAATCATTAAATAGGTTAGTCCGACATCTTCCATATAATCGCTAATACTCATTTTCATAGGCCCCCACATAAACATAAATAAATCAATTACCATACTTACTGCCAACCATAAAAAGCCGAGAATTAATCCTTCGCGTAAATATTTTTTTTCCAGTTTTTTTAAATAAATAATGGCAAAAATAACTACGCTAATAGAAATAACAACCGGTATGATTGATTCAAATAATGCTCGCTGGCTTTCTCTTAAGGGAAATATCCAGAAAGCAACCGCAAAAGGAATAAGCCAGGTTATAAAGCCATAAATTAAAGCAGTTTTAAAAGATTTCATAGGATTAAAGTTATTAGTTATCTATTTTTATTCTAACTTTTAGCATGTTTTAAGTCAAATAAAAAAGGCAACCTGTAAAGGTTTTATAGAAATGTCCTATTTGGCATTTTTTAGAAATGTCCTACCTGGACACTTTTGTTAGTTTTTTAAGATACTCTGTTTTTTCATATTGTCGCCAAGGATGGTTAGCAGGTGGCGTGTGGGCTGTAGAT
>JBDRJA010000028.1:0-7615 GCA_043815345.1 Patescibacteria group bacterium
ATTCATCACTGGTTGTCCTGCTGTGCCTTCTATGGATAATTTAGTTAATGGACTCGTTGTGCCGATGCCGACGTTGCCGTTAGAATCTATTCTCATCCTTTCTGTCCCTGTTACCGTTGTGGTATCAGCAGCAGTATTAAATCTGATATGAGTAGCTGCGTTATTCGCTGACATACCACCACCAATAAATATTTCATTAGTTGCACTGCCTACATATGCACCAATTAGTCCTAAAGGTTCTTCCGCAACTGTATAATGCTGTGCAGTTAGAGAAACCCTCTGTATTGTTGAATCTGTTTTAGTATCTGTTAATCTTAACTGACGGTAATCTATAGAAGAAACCACTTCTAATTTTTGGTCTGGCTCCGTCGTGCCAATGCCGACGTTGCCCGCCTTTAATCTCATCACTTCCGTGTCTGCTCCTGCAACAATTTGCTTGAAATACAAATCCGCGTCCTCTGTTCCGTCAGAGGCATCTATTACTTGAGAAACAATTTTTGTGCCAGTTACCAATTCAGGCGTTGCCGCATCGTTATAAAATTTTCCATTAATTACACTGATATAATCGTTATCAAGCGCAGTTAATGTTGTCGGTCGTGATTTTATTAAAGAAAGCATGAAAGATGCCGCATCATTACGCTGTTGATGAAAAATTACTCCTCTTCCTGGGTCATCTCCGCTAGTTTCAAGCAGCTCTAATTGTGCTGTCGGACTCGTCGTGCCGATGCCGACGTTGCCGCCTTGTTGAATCACGAACGGATTTCCTACTCCCGTTTCTGTTATATAAAAATCATCAGATTGAACATTAGGACGCCACGATGTAAGTGTATCATTTTGGATTAACTCTAATTGTGTTCCAGCTACACCATTTATACTTAATTTACTATTTGGAGTCGTCGTACCAATGCCGACGTTGCCGCTATTAAAATATGCCTGTGTCCCATTAACCGCATACCCCCTAATTAGCGTAGTTAATACTTCAGAGTCATTATATAAACCTAAATATCCGCCATTTCCACTTGAATCGGCTAAAACTACCCTTGCGTTGCCACTGTCACCACTATCTGAAACCCTTATTCCAACAAGACCATCAACGGCTACATCTAATTTCGTTTGGGGCCCCGTCGTACCTATGCCGACGTTGCCAGAGTTATCTATTCTCATCTTTTCTGAATTTGTCGAGCCGTCATTAGCAGTTGTATAAAAAGCAAGTGCTGTCCCAAAAGCCGTCTCGGTCCAATCTTGAGTAGACATAGCCCTAATTTGAGCAACAGTCTGTGGAGAAGCTATTCCTCCCCGAAAATTAATAATCCCTATATTATTAGCATCGCCAATAGTCGTATCCACTCTCTCGAGAGTCAAATCTCCTTCTTGGTCTTGCCTGACAATATGCAGTTTCGCCCCTGGACTCGTCGTCCCGATGCCGACGTTGCCCGTATTTGTTATTCGCATCCGTTCAGTCAATGCAGCATCTTCAATGGAATTTCTCGTGCTAAAAGCTAGATGTCCAATACCATTATTTGCCCCATTGGACATCAATGATTTTATCGCAGCTTGAGGAAGATATGTCCCGCTATCATTTAACGCCGAAAATAATAAAGCTCCACCTGAACCAGAGCTTCCAACATTTTGTGATATATTTATTGTCCCCCCACCATTTCCTGCATCAGTGAGGTTAGCCGTCAATTGTCCTGCTCCTAATATTTGAACTTGTCTATTCGGACTCGTTGTCCCTATGCCGACGTTGCCGTTGTTGGCAATAGTGAAATGTTCTGTGTCGGTATTGAAGACAGAAAGAAGATTTCCAGTTGAAGATTGATAAATTGACAGAGCTGGTTCAGTAGAGGTGGCAAACATTTTAGTATAGCCTTTAATATTATGATAGTCATTATTAGGCGCATCTCCTAAAATAGACCAGCCTTCAACAGTCAAGTTACCGGTAACTTCCGTGGTTGCCTGGCTAACTGTGCCAGCCGTGGTTAAGTTGCCTTGAATAAAGATGTCCCCTTCCGCATCTACTCTTAATTTCCAGGTATTAGTATTAGCGACAGTAAAAAGATTGGCATCTGGCGCCGGACTTGCCGCATTAATGTAAAGAGAAGTATCTAAAGCATTGCCTGCTCCGGCGCTTTGCGGTGAATAAGTAAAAACCGCTTTAGCCGTGCTCGTAGATATATCAGTAAAATAAGAAGTGCCGGCAACTGCTAGTGAAGCAATTGGCGAAGTTGTGCCAAGGCCGATATTTCCGCCAAAATAATTATTTCCAGTCCCGTCTACATAAAGCTGGCCGTCTATTTCCCAAGCGCCGGCAATAAAACCGTCTCGGTAGCCGGAGACATGAGTCGGAGTAGTTGAGCCGATAGTCAATAAAACGCTCGGGCTGGTTGTGCCTAAACCAAGCCGATTATTAGTATCATCCCAAAATAAATTAGTATTATCTTGCGAATAATAACCGCTGGAATTAGCGAAAATTATAGAACCAGTAGTTAGGCCAACCGTGCAATATGGATCTCCGGGCGAGCAGGTCGGATTTAAAGTTTCCCCGGGCAAATAAGGCGAAGCAGGCGGAGCGGCTGAAGCGCTTATAATAAAAAAGGAAGCAATTAAAATTACTGCTCCGATTATAAAGTTAGAGTTTAATTCACAAAAATCTTTTAATTTGTTTCTACTCATAATATAGTCATTACTTAACTATATTTTAGATTTATAATATTACTTTCTTTTAATTTTATGTACTACTATATAAAAACTTATCCACATTTTTGTATTTTGTTATAACTATTATAGCATGTTTTATAATTTTGAAGCAATTACTTGCTTTTTCCTTGTCATTGCGAGGAAGCGGTAGCGACCGAAGCAATCTTGACTTTCATAGTATTCTATTGTTCATACGCATAGCTCTATTCACGGGATTGCCACGGCGCCGCTAAAGCGGTGCCTCGCAATGACAGTTGGTTTTTTTGTCATTGCGAGGAAGAGCGCAGCCTGCTTCGCTTGCGAAGCAAGGCGAGCGATGACGCGGCAATCCCGTTATTCCTCCTGTCATTATTAGCTAGAGGGCCTAGAGGGCTCCATAGTCCTCCCGACAAAGGGAGGCTGTGGAGCCTAATCTGCAAGCGGTGATTTACCCCTCAGAGCCTGTCATCCTGAACGCAGCGATAGCGGAGTGAAGGATCTCGTGGATGACAGCCAACGGCTATCAACGCTTTAACTATTATTCACGGGATTCTTCGCTACGCTCAGAATGACAATAGGGAGTTCCATAGTCCCGAAGGGCTGTTTAGCTCCCAAGATAATCAGTCTTGACGAAATAGCAAATCATTAATATAATAATAAATAGAGTTATCTAAAAATTAATTAAATACTATGTCTAAAGAGGAAATTACAATTGATGATTTAGCTGTAATGGTAAATAAAGGATTTGATGATATAAATAAGCGTTTTAATAATGTAGAAGATCAAATTAAAAGTTTAAAACAAGGACAGGAAAATATTGGATTAAAGTTAGATAATGTAGCCTACCAGTTTCAAGTACAAGCGCTGCATAAACGACTTTTAATCCTAGAAAAAAAGGCCGGCATTAATTCACCGGCAGTTGCTTAAAATAAAATTATTTATATGTAATCCAAATATAAATAACCGAACTATAATTAGGAAGCCCATTTGTATGGGTTTTTTTTGTCGCTAGATGGACTAGAGGGTTGTTGAGGGCTCCATAGTCCTCCCGACATAGGGAGGCTGTGGAACCTAATCTGCAAACGGTGATTTACCCCTCAGAGCCTGTCATCCTGAACGAATCCCGCCTTGGCGGGAGAAGTGAAGGATCTCGCGGATGACAGCCAACGGCTATCAACGCTTTAACTATTATTCACGGGATTCTTCGCTACGCTCAGAATGACATATAACATGCTATAATTAAAATATGAATAAAGAAAAAACAATAATTAAATATTTACCTGATTTCTTGGATTATTTAGAAATAGAAAAGGGCCTAGCTAGTAAATCGCAAGAAAACTATACTAGATTTTTAAATAAATTTTTTAAGTGGTTAACTGATAATAAGCTTGGAAATTTAAAACCTAATCAGCTCTCCCCTGCTCACATTTCTAAGTATAGAATTTTTTTAGCAAGGCATGTTGATCCAAGGTCAAAAAACTTGCCCCGCACTACGATGCGAGGAACTTTAAAAAAATCAACGCAAAACTATTACTTAATCGCATTGCGAAGTTTATTGGATTTTTTTGTTGAAAATGATATTAGTTCCCTCCCCCCTACTAAAATAAAATTAGCTAAGGACAAATCTGATAAAGAAATAAAATTTTTAACTCTAGACCAGTTGGAAAAACTTCTTTTGGCGCCAAACACAGAAACGGAAATAGGACTGCGCGACCGGGCAATACTGGAAACGCTTTTTTCTACTGGTTTGCGGGTAGCAGAGCTAGTAAGCTTAGACCGTGACCAATTGCGCATTAAAGATGCGACCAAAGATCTTGAAGTAACTATTGTGGGAAAAGGCTCTAAAGTAAGAACAGTTTATTTTTCCCAAAGAGCTATTGATAGTTTGCGGAATTATATAAAAAAAAGGCAAGATATTGATCCAGCTTTGTTTATAAATTATAAGCCCGGAATAGAAAAAACAGATAAATCCAGGCGCTTAACTCCTAAAAGCATTGAAGAAATTGTAAAAAAATATGTAAAAATAACCGGACTACCGGTTATGGCTACGCCTCATACTTTAAGGCACTCTTTTGCTACTGATTTACTAGCCCAAGGAGTTGATCTGCGCCTTGTCCAGGAATTTTTAGGCCACCAAAATATTGCCACTACGCAAATTTACACTCATGTGACAAATAAACAGCTTCGGGATGTTCATAAAAAATTGCATAGCGGGAGCAGGATGAAAACATAAAACATAGAACAGTAATCAACGAACATCTAGCATGGGACTGTCGCCGAAAGGCGACAGATTCATTACGTAACTGCTCTTGACTGAACAACAAACTATCTCTATACTTTAAATAGTATGATTAATAATTCATCTATTAATATGTCTAAAAAAGAAATTACCTTAAATGATTTAGCCTTAATGGTTAAAGATGGATTTGATGAATTTGGAGAAAATGTAAATAACCGTTTTGATAAAATGGAAAATCAGATTGATAATATGGACAATCAGATTAAAGGATTAAAACAAGGCAGAAAAATATTGGCTTAAAACTAGATAATGTAGCCTACCAGTTTCAAATACAAGCGCTGCATAGGCGTCTTAAAATCCTTGAAAAAAAGGCTGGTGTTAATTCACCGGCAGTTGCTTAGAATATAATAAAATAAAATTATTTATAGGAAACCCGTTAGATATGGGTTTTTTTATTTTCCCATAAGTAAAAGCATCCAGAATAATTCGGAACGGCAACGCGGCAATCCTCTTTTACCTGTCCAGAATGACAAAAAAGAATGACAAAAAAGCACTTTTCAAGTCTGCTGTTTATATATTCAATGTCTTCTCAATTAAAATATTTCATTAACTCTTTATTCTTCTTCAATTTCTCAATATTTTTCGTGACCTGTTTATAAAATTCTGGATAATGTTGGCGGGTAATTATGCGTCCTCTAAAACGCTGTCTAAAGGGCATTTTTTGATAATGGGCTATTTCATGGCATAAAGTCCGTAAAATACTAGCCATTGCCTTGGGTTGCCGTTTTTTTGGGGTGTAAATATCAATGGTAATTAATCCCGTCTTTAGATTAGTCCGTCCAATAACAAAACCATGCTTCGTATTAACATGGTTATTTTTTCTTCGCATCGGCCTAAATTTTTGCTTTTTTCTTCCCAGGGCTTTTAAAGCCTCGTTACAAGCATTTTGAACTAGCTCTTCATGTGTCATAATAAATTTATATATTCTTATTTTTTGATTATGATTCTTGGATTACTCCCATCCCTTTTGATTTGTTGTTCGTAGGGAATTTAATATTAATTAACGTGCTACTCGGTAGTTGCCATAACTACAATCTGCAACTAATGGCGGTTCAAGAGTTAGTGTAGCTAGATCATCTGTTGTAGGATTTTCTAAAAATGTCATCAAAACAAAATTTTGTCCATAGACATCAGTATAATATCGATAGTAATGAAGGATTAAATTAGGATCAAGCGGGTCGCTTAAATAAGAGCCAATATAACCCCTTGTCTTTAAAGTAGAAATTACGCGATCGCTGCTATGAGCGGCATTATAAGCCCAAACACCTTTTAAGTTCGTTTCCGGCGGTAGAATATATGCGGTGTCGCGACCTGCACCACAGTAGTTACTTACCGGATAATGATTATAATCATCATAATATAACTCCAAAGCTTTGGCAATTGATACTAAATCAGCCTTTCGACGAGCATCACGTGCTTTTATCCTAGCTGAATTAATAGCGTAAAATGCTATTGAAGATAATAAACCTATAATAGATATTATAACCAGCAGTTCAATTAAAGTAAAGCCTTTTTTGCGCATATTAGTGAAATTAATTATTAAAGCGATCAATGGATCTTTGTGTTGGTAAATTGTTCACTGGTAATAATATCAAAATAACCAATAATCAATAACTAAATCACAAATTCTTTGGTCGCATTAATCAAACTTCGACAGCCTGCTTTAGTAGAGATCTCGGGTTTGTAGAACTTATCAAAAAGTGCCTGGTCACTTCCTTTTACCTTATCCATAAAAACAACAAAAATTTTCTGGGTATTCGAACTCTCTCATTGGCCCAATCGGGATAACTCGTCTTTAACCTTTGCATAATTCTCTTGGATAATTTTTTCAACTATTCCCTTCTTGCCACTAATCTTGTCCATTTTTTTGACTACATCTAAAAGTATTTTTTCTGATGTCCTTAATAGTTTGGCTAGCTTTTTAACTTCTTGGCTCATATTAAAAGCTTGTTTAAAATCTAATAAACCTCATCCAATGAGCATTGATAACCTATTGGAAAATTCGTAAAGGGGGCCCAATTATAGACCGATACATCAACTGGCTCTCCAATAACAGCCCCATAGACCCTACTGCCCTGCTCTAGCCTTGCCCAGACACAGCCACTTTTATCTTGAGGCTCATATTCATATTTATAAGTAGAATTATTTATCGGATCAATAGGCAATGCGCTAATCAATCCCCTAACAATTAATTCTCTCATGCCGCTCTTTGAATGCCAATCTCCGCTCGCTTCAGCCGGAACACAAATATTACCGCTCCCTCCCGTACTCGAATCTGATGCGCAGTTATCCGGAGGAGGACTTCCCACTTCGTCATAATAAAGTTCCGATGCTAATTTAAGCTGCCTTATTTCTACCATTCTGGTCGCATCCCTTGCTTTCACCCTAGCTGCGTTAATAGCGTAAATTGCCATTGAAGATAATAAACCTATAATAGATATTACAACTAAAAGCTCAATTAATGTAAAACCTGACTTATTTTTTTTCATAATGATATATGCACTAGCGTTGCGTTTAAAAATCCCAAAGATTAGCCTGTTTTTGGAATGGTTCCTCAAAATTTAGCAACTCAATCTCTGAAATTAGCTTATCTAAGGGAATTTTCGCAAGCAGAGATACACTTAAAATTTGTAGGATTTC
>JBDRJA010000029.1:0-4004 GCA_043815345.1 Patescibacteria group bacterium
GTTTAGTAATCATATAATTTGGATAATGTCTTATCCCATAATTATATAACCTGCCGAATCCATTGCAATATTTATATTTAAACCCTATTTTCATACATATTGGCCGCCTTTGGCGTCCAATATGTGAGTGAACTTATACAGCTATATTTCATCTATATTTAATATGCTTAAAAATAACTAATTTTACATAATTTTTATCCAACTTATTAAATAACAAAATATCACTAATATCTATCTTATGTCTTTAAAATTTTTGCCACCCATTGCAATTTTTTTCAAACTATTCTATCCTGAAAGTAGAAAGGAGGCCTTGAAATTAAAATATTAAATATGGTAGAAGAAAAATCTACCCGCAGCGCTTCGCAAAACGAAGCTAGCGGGAATAAATCCACTAAAGAGAATGAAACTGGCAATAAAGTAAGTTCTGAACGCCTAAATGCAGCCATGGACGCAATGGAACAAATTAAAAGTAGATTTGGCGAAGGCGCGATTATGAAATTTGGTGAAGCTATAAAATCAGATGTAGATGCGGTACCGACTGGCTGCCTTTCTCTTGACATTGCTTTAGGTATCGGCGGAGTGCCAAGAGGCAGAATTATCGAAATCTTTGGACCTGAAGCCTCGGGGAAAACTACCCTTGCCCAGCACATTGTAGCAGAAGTGCAAAAACTAGGGGGAATTGCCGCCTTTATCGATGCCGAACATGCCCTTGATCCGGATTATGCTAAAAAAATAGGCATCAATATTCGCGATATGCTTATATCTCAACCCGATACTGGCGAACAGGCTTTAGAAATTCTGGAAACTCTAGTCCGCTCTAATGCCGTAGACATAATAGTGATAGACAGCGTCGCCGCTCTTGTTCCCCGAAAAGAAATTGAAGGAGATATGGGCGACCAGCATATGGGCCTGCAAGCCAGGCTTATGAGCCAAGCTTTAAGAAAATTAACCGGCATTGTTTCTAAAACAAAAACTGTAGTCATTTTTATAAATCAAATTAGGCATAAAATCGGTGTCTTTTTTGGTAGTCCTGAAACTACTACTGGTGGCAACGCATTAAAATTTTATTCTTCTGTCCGAATAGAAGTAAGGCGTAGCGCGCAAATTAAACAAGCTGATAAAATTATTGGCAATCGAGTTAAGTGTAAGGTAGTTAAAAATAAAGTGGCGGCTCCGTTTAGAACAACCGAATTTGATATTATGTATAATGAAGGAATCTCAATTGCCGGAGACTTACTTGATATTGGAGTAATCCATGGGGTAGTTAAAAAAAGCGGTAATTCATACTCTTATGGTGATATTAAATTAGGCTTGGGCAGGGAAAATGCTAAAAGATTCTTACGCGCTGATAAAAAATTAATAAAGGAAATTAGGGGGAAAATAATGTCTGAAGTTAAAGCTAGAGAGATGGAAGAATGATATAATTCAAAATTTAAGATTTAAGAATATAAAACCGCGAGTCTCCATGACTGCGGTTTTTTTATATAAATAATTCTAAAATCTTCAATCTTAAATCTTAAATTATTAGGCTCGCTCTACATACTCTCCAGTTTCAGTATTAATTCTAATTACATCCCCCTCATTAATGAACAGGGGAGCGTTAATCATTGCCCCAGTTTCTAATTCTACCTGTTTTGTAACATTTCCAGCAGAGTTTCCCTTTACTCCTGGCGGCGCGCTAACAACTTTTAAATTAATTTTCACGGGTAAATCAATCGATACTGGATTATGGTCAAAATACAAGACATTAACATCGGTTCCATCTTTTAAAAATCTTTTCTTTTCTCCAATTTGACTTAACGGCAGGCTGAACTGCTCATAGGTTTCATTATCCATGAAATTAGCCTCATTTTCATCTTTATACATAAAATTTACTTTTTTAGTTTCAGTTTGGGCAACTTCCGCTCTATCACTGCCTTGAAAAGTTTTCTCTAAGACTCTCCCATCAATTAAATTTTTTAACTTAACCTTAAGCACAGCTCCGCCCCTGGCCACTTTATGATGGTCAGTTTTAACAACAATATAAGGCTCATTATTCTCTAAAATAACCTTATTAAGTTTTATTTCATTAATAGATAGCATAATAAGTGTGATGCTAATAATGAGAATGGGATGCGAATGCTGCGAATTGCGAATAAATTTTTTTAAGAGCTATTCGCAATTCGCAGCATTCGCATTTATTAGCGGATTAGCATCACTTTATTTATGTACAAATGACAATAAGGCCATAACCCGCGACCTTTTAATTGCAATAGCTAATTTTCTTTGATGCCAAAAACAAGTGCCAGTTCTTTTGCGCGGTAAAATTTTCTGGTGAAAATTAATAAAGTTACGCAAAGCTTGCGTATCTTTATAATCAATGTCATTAATATTATTTAAGCAAAAATGGCATTCTTTTTTCTTTTTTACTGTTGTATTATTCATAATCATCAAATTAAAAAACAAGGTAAATTTTTCTGCCGACTATTTTATTATCTAATTAAAAAGGAATATTCTCCACTTTTATATCTTCTTCGCTCGGATTTTGCCCCTCATCGGCAAACTCATCAATGTTAATAACAGGTTCATTATTAACCGAAGGCTGTTCTTCCGGGACGGGCGGTTGTTCGCTTGGCATTGAAGATGATCCTCCAGATCCAACTCGGTCTAGCATTATCATATTTTCAGCCACGATCTCCGTTCGATAACGTTTTAAGCCGTCTTGGCCAACCCAATCCCTGGTTTGTAGCCTGCCTTCAATAAAAACTTTAGAGCCTTTATGTAAATATTGTCCGCAAATTTCAGCTAGCCTTCTCCAGGCAACAATATTATGGTATTCAACTCTTTCTTGCTTCTGACCTTGCTGATCAGTCCAGATAAAATTAGTAGCCACCCCAAAAGAGGTAACTGTTTGCCCGGCTGGAGTAGTCCTAACTTCGGGGTCCCGGGTTAAATTCCCAATAATCATGGCTTTATTTAGGTTCATAAGCACATTTTGCCGTTATTATACAAAGCCCCTCCAGACATTTAATAATAACGAATAAATTAATAGTAATATAGACAACTAGTAAACAGACAGCTAGACAACTAGAAGTTATATATTTGATATTTGAAAAATTAAATTTGAAAAGGAATATTCCAAATTTCCAATTTCTAATATCAAATTTATTCTAGTTGTCTATTTACTGGCTGTCTAGCTGTCTAATTTATAATAAATCATCCGTATCTAAAATTTTATCAAGCTTTTTATCCAAATCTTTTAATTCTAACTTTTTCTTGTCATTAACTTGCTCTTGTTCTTTTTCTTCCTTTTTTAACTCAACCTTTTTTAATGCTATTTTCTCATCTATTTCCTTCCTTTTTTCAATTTGTTTTGTTGACTTTACTTCTTTCGTTATAATTTGATGCCGCAAAATTTCGCTCGACATCCTAAGTGTTCTATCAATTTTAGCCAAACTTTCTCTCTGCAAATCAAATTCAAATAAATAATAATAACCATGGCTAAAATGCTTTATTTGATAAGCCAATCTCTTCTTTCCCCAAGATTCACTAAACGTTATATTGCCATTATTTTCAGTTATAATACTCCTAACTTTTTTATCAATTTCTTTAGCTTCTTCTTCGGTAAATTTATTTGATATAATGTAAAGCATCTCATAATGAGAAACATTTTCTTTCTTTATTTTTGACATATATTCTAATTAATCTGTTAATTAATTGCCTAATAATTAAAAATAAATAAACCCTGGTATTCCTAATTAAAAACAGGGTTTAGAAATACCTTCCCCGACTTAGTCGGGGTTCTCTGTTAAAGTCAGAGCTTGGAAAGGTTAAATTAAATTGTGTAAATACCTTATCATAATGCAAAAAAAATTGCAAGTCTAAGTCTTGTCTCATGCAAGATGAGCCTGAACAAGCCCTGTGTTTCTCATGCAAGATGAGCCTGAACAGAATTAAATTTGGCAATTACTGTTAATTTAGCTAAAATATGGTACATGAGTTAGAATAGTTATCTATGATGATAA
>JBDRJA010000030.1:0-13337 GCA_043815345.1 Patescibacteria group bacterium
TTGTTTGCCGTTTCTTATACCCCAACGAATAATCTCGTTACCGCTACAATTTACACAATGTTTTTTTTGAGATATTAGTCATAAATTCAAATAGATTTAAATTTGTTATAAATGTATGACTAATATTACAACGAAAACAAAGTTTTCACCAACCAATTTTGTCTATTAAACCCTTAAATAATTCAAAAACATTTTTAAGATTAATTATTTTTGTTTTATAAAAAATTTTCTTTTGCTAAAATGTGATTCGATCCGATATTTTTACAAGTTCTTTAGCAGTTTTTAAAGAACGTAGCGAACCCGTTTGCGACTTACTATATTCTTTAACAATTTTAAGTTTTTTTTACGGCAAAAATATTTACCAATTTATAGCTCCTGACGAGTAAACCGCAATAGTTGGCTGTGTACAGCAACGCCTATCTTTTTGTTGAATGTGAGAAGGATTGCAAGCGGCGCTTGGATCTCCTCCGCAAATTGTTTCCATTGTGAAATGAGTGATTATCATGTAATCTTTTCCATCAGATCGGTATAAATAACAACGGCCTGCTACAAAATTAGGTTTAGGGTCGCCGGGAAGTCTTCCTAGAAACTCAGGAGCTAAATTTGGGATCCACCCATTGGGACCGCTATAATTGTGATTACCGTAGCAAGGATTTCCTTCTCCCCACCAGGAACCTCCGGTAGAAGGATAGTTACCGTATTTATCATAATATAATTCTACGGCCATGCTAATTTGTTTAAGGTCAGCTTGTCTAGTGGAGTCACGTGCCTTAAGTCGCGCGCTATTTAATGCAAAAACAGCCATGGACGCCAATAAACCGATAATAGATATTACAACTAGCAGTTCAATTAATGTAAAACCTTTTTTGCGCATATTATTGTTCGCTGGTAATAATTACAAAATAACCAATAACCAAATCACAAACAATAACAAATATACAAATTCCAATAACCAAACTGTTTGTTTATTGATTATTGAGTATTAAATATTGTTTAATTATTGGAATTTGGTTATTGAGTATTAAAATTATGGAAGATACTCAACATTAAAATTATGGAAGATACTCAAACGGATTAACTGGTATGCCATTTAACCGAACTTCAAAATGAAGATGAGGGCCGGTAGTTAAATTGCCGGCTCCGGGGGTGCCTGGCATTCCCCCGCTAGCGCCTATCGCCTGTCCTTGTACTACGTATTCATCTTCCTTGACATATATTTTTGAAGCATGGCCGTAAACAGTTGATAAACCATCGCCATGGACGATCATAATATAACTATATCCTTTGCCGGCGTCTTTCGCCCTAGCAACGTAGCCGGAAGCAGCCGCCTTAATAGTTGAGCCCTGGGGTGATCTAATATCAATAGCCGGGTGCTCAAAAATATACCTAAAAGGATATTCAGGATCATGGAATAAAGAAGTAATAACGTTTTTTAAAACAGGCCAAATTAAGCCGCTGTCATTAAACTCAAGCTTTTTACCAGATAATTCAGTTATTTTTGCCCTTACTGTTTTTTCTAAGCTTGTTATATCGGCCGCGGCTTGCGCCTGCTCTTCCTTTGCTTTTGCTAATAAATTTTGATATTGCTTTTCAGAATTATTAACTTGCGTTAAAATAAATTCTTTGTTTCCCTTTTCATTATCTAAAAGAACTTCTTTCTCTTCTAATTCTTCTTTTAAGTTTAACGCCTCTTTGTTTTTTTTATCTAAAGTTAATTTGTTTTTTTCTAATTCTTTTTTATTAACTCCCAATGAATCTAAACTTTTACTCATTTCCTCATTAGTATCCTCAAGGTATTTCATCTCGTTCAAAAAATCGGTTAAAGAATCATTTAGTAATAATATTTCAAGTGAACTAACTTGATCTTGCTTATATATAATTTTCAGAATATTGGCAATATGCTCTTTTCCTTGATTAATTTTATTATTGTTTTCGTTAATTTCAATATTAACTTTCTTTATTTCTAAATTAAGTCGATTTATTTCTAATTCTACGGATTCTTTGTCTAATTCTGCTTTTGCTAGCCGATTTTCTAGTATGGCTAATTGATTATTTAAATTAGCTTTTTCATTTTGTTTGCTCTTTATTGTCTTTGTATACAATTCTTTCTTTTCATCTATTTCTTTTATTTTATCTTTCTGTATTTTAATTTCATTATTAATAGTTTTTAGTTCATCATTAATCTGGTCTTCGTTTTGCCCAAATACAAAAGAAGAGGTATTAAAAATTATACCTATAACAAAAATTGGAATAATTAGTTTTATTATTCTTGACATGTTTATATTATAACATAAAATTAATAAAAATAAAAAAAGAGACTTATTTAAATCTCCTTAAGCAGTTCTTGCTTTAGTTTTTCTGGGGAAATATTTTTTTCCGTAATGATATTTCCACAAAGCGTTTTAATTAATTTTTCAAAAGAAGGAGTTATTCCTACACAGGATGTTGTTATAAGGCATACTAATGATCGTAACCTGCGAGGTAATGAGCAGCCGTCTATATTATTATGGAATCCTGTATTTTTATCAAAATGGTTGGCGATTAATAACAAATCATCGTGATTATCAGGAAAAATAGAATGATAACCAAAATTTTGTCTGCAAAAACGACAACATCTAAGGGTGTCATTTGCACCATACTTTGTACAATTACCACACCCGAAATCTATTATACTCGTTAATTCGGCATACTTTCCTCGAATATCCCATGGCCAACCTTCGGCTGTTTTATTAGATATTAATTTACCATGTTGTTTAATTAGTTTAAGAAATTCAGCTAGTTGCATTATCTTCACTCCATTTCTTTAAGCTTTATTTTAGGAATACTAAAAAAAATATTAAAAGGACTAAAATTATTTTAATTTATTTATTCCTCCTTTTACTCTATTCAAACTTTCCTCTTTTCCTAATACTTCCGCAACATCAAACGGTCCTGGACTTCCCTTTTGACCAGTTAAAGCCACTCGCATAGGCCAAAGAAAATCACCGACTTTTTCATTTTTAGCTTGGATAAATGACATCAAGGCATCTTCAATAGAATCATTAGTCCAGTTTTTTTCAGGTATTTTTTCCAGCTGTTTATAAATTTGCTCTAAATTATTTTTCACTTCATTCATGGTCATTTTTTTCCAGATAAGCATACTTGCTGAATAATTAAGCTTATCAACAAAGAAAAACTCAGTCAACTCCCCTATTTCTGATAATTTTTTTAACCTTTCTTGCTCTAGAGCCACAACCTTTCTAACAAAATTTGTTTTCGTGTTTTCGTGTTTTCGTGTTTTTTTCAAATTACTCTCTAAATACGGCCGACACAACTCAACTAATTTATCTAAATCCATCTGTCTTATATAATAACCGTTTAAATAATCTAATTTTTCAATATCAAAAACCGCCGGACTTATACCCATGTCTTTAATTTTAAATTCCCTTATCGCTTCATCAAGAGTAAAAATTTCTTTATCATTTCTTGGATGCCAGCCCAGTAGTAAAGAAAAATTTATAAGCGCTTCTTGCAAATAACCTTTAGCTTGGTAATCTTCTACGGTTACATCACCTTGCCTTTTACTTAATTTCCCTCCTTCTTTATTTAAGGTTAGGGGTAGGTGTATAAATTCCGGCGGCATCCAGCTAAATGCTTTATAAAGTAATATATTCTTAGGAAAACTAGGCAACCACTCATCTCCTCTAACTACATGGCTAATTTCCATTAAATGATCATCAACAACGCTCGCAAATTGATAAGTAGGCATGCCAGTAGATTTTATCAAAACATGATCGACTAAATCTTGAGCTTTAAATTTAATTTTACCTCTTAATACGTCGTTTACTTCAACTTCACCTTCGAGGAGCATTTTTTGCCTTATTACAGGGGTCTTATTAAAAGCTAACATTTGTTTTATTTCTTCATCCCTTAAGTCGCGGCAAGCTCGGTCGTATTTCGGGGCTAATTTTTTTTTCTGCTGTTCTTGGCGTACTTTTTCAAGCCTTTCTGGGGTGCAAAAGCAATAATAAGCTTCCCCCTTTTCTAAAAGTTCATCAGCATATTTTCTGTAAAAATTTTCCCGCTCACTTTGAATATAAGGACCAAAATTACCACCCGCTTGAGGCCCTTCATCAAACTTTATACCTATCCAATCTAGAATTTCTGTTAATTTTTCAGTCGCTCCTTTAACTTCTCTTTTTTGATCAGTATCCTCTATTCGCAAAATTAATTTACCTTTTAAACTTTTTGCAATTAAATAATTGAAAAGCACAGTACGTAAACTACCGACATGTAAATAACCGGTCGGCGAGGGAGCGAAACGAAGTCTTACATTTTTCATAATATTATATTCTAATAATTTTTTTATCTTCTGCTATTTTATAATTTTTTCTTTTACTGACAAATTCCTTAACCCTTTTTTCATCTTTTTTTCTAAGGTGGCAAATTAATACTTTTTTAATTTTAGCCAGTTTAACCAATTTTTCAATTTGCTCTAAAGTAAGGTGTTCCTGATCCTAAAATAGTTATTTTCATATTATTAAGCCTGATAATAGTATTGGTATAAATTCAGAGCTATTGATAATACTAAAATTATACTAACAGTAATCAAGGCTATACGCAACTTCTTGGCATTTTCCTCATCCTCTATGCGCTCTTTCTTTAGCAAAAGATTAGTAATATCATTTGCTAAATAAAGGTATTTTTTGATATTAAATCTCATATATTTTAGAAGACAGACAACTGATAGTAAGATAACAAGATTGAGTATGCAGACCTGCTATCTTTTATCTGTTTTCTGTTATTTCATTAAATTTATCTAAAAAAATTTTTGCACCATTCCTCCTAACCGGATTAACTTCATTTACTAAACTAGTAGCTTCAACCCATTTCCAGCTTTTATGTTCCCAAAAATTAACTTTTATATCACTGTCTTGGCCTTGAAATTGCGCAATAAACAAGCTTTGCTTTTGGCCTTTGTAATTATATTTTTCAACCGGATTAGGAGCAAATTTATATTTATGTAAGTTTTTATATGTTTTAATATCTTTAAATTTATCAGTGCCTACCTCCTCGCCCAGCTCCCTTCTTCCAGCAACTTCAATACTTTCTCCGTCTAGCCCTCCTTGCGGTAACTGCCAATGGCCAGGCAAATCTCCTCTTTCTACTATTAATATTTTATAATTATCCCCCACTATCTTATAAAGTAAGCAAGCAACATTTGGGCGATATGTAAAGGGCAGAATAAATCTCCATGTAAAAAATTTTATAGGGAAAACAATGACGGCATTATAAATACGTTTCCATCTCCTGGGTTGCTTAAATAATCTCCAAAGCCATTCCAGACCAATAATACGCATAAATTTTGGCGCTCTTTTAATTTTACCAGTTAAAAAATCAAATGCTCCCCCAACTCCAATTGCTAATTTCACTGAAGGTAATTTAGGCAAAATATGATAAATTATTTTTTCTTGATAAGGAGCGCCTAGAGTTACAAATAATATATCTGGTTTAAAATTAATAAGGTTATTAGTGGATTTAGCCCCTAAGCTTAGGAGCTGAACCCCTCTGCCAACGTTAATAATTTTTGTACTTAATTTCGAATATAAATTATTTAATACTTTTTCCAGATCTTCTTTTCTTGATAATCCATCCTCCATATTTAATATCGCGACTTTTAATTTTTTTGCTTGGGCTATATTTAATATATTTTTTGCTAAGTCTGCTCCTGTAAACCTTTTTATATTTTTACCAACAAGCCAGCCGGCAAATTTTAAGCCTACCCCGTCCGGAATAGCTAAGCTAGATTTATGTATTATATAAAAAAATTCTTCGTCTTTTATAGCTTTAAGTATTATCTCTGGGTTAGGTGTAGTAATATAATGCTGATTACCGCTATTTAAAAAATCATCTAACTTATTAAGAATCTCTTTTTTGTTTAAATCGGATATATTAACTCCTAGAATATTTATCATACTTAACTTTTCCTGTCATCCTGAACGCAGTGAAGGATCTCGGGATTCTTCGCCCTCCGCTTGCGAGCGGCCGGGTCAGAATGACAGCTATAATTTAAAGTTTGCTACTTCATTATACATTGCTCCCCTTTGGGTTAATTCAGATTCCATTAATTCAAAAGTGGAAATACTAAATTGCATTGGCGCTATTATATTATTCTCAATATTTAAATTAACGTTTTGCTCTTTTGCTCTTCCTATAGTAATGTGCAGCTTCCATGATCGGTGGTCAACGCCAATGCCTAGCTTAACTAATTCTTTGCCTAAGAGCTCCTGCAAAGAGAAAACTGAACGGCTGTTGATTTGCTCCCCGGCAACAAATATTATCCTTGGATTTTTTATATTTGGAAAAGCGTTGATTCTATTAAAAATAAAATCCATTTTTTTAAATTTACCTGATAAGGATTGCATTGAAATTTGCACTTTTCTGCTTTGCTCTTCGTCTAAATATCCTAAAAAATGTAAAGTTAGATGCAGGCTTTTTAGAATTACCCATTTCACTCCCTTATTTTCTTTTCTTAATTTATCAATAATACAACTAATTTGTTCTTTTACGCCAGCCGATAAATTTAAAGAAATAAATAATCTTTTTTTTCCATTAATTTGCATATATTCATTATACTTTATAGCCTTGTTTTTTTCAATTATTATTGGTAAACTGAAACTAGACAAAAGGGAGGGGCAATTATGCTATATAAAATAATTGAAGTTAAAGGCAAAAAAATATTTGTTGATTTTTTTAGAGGGAAGCGTTTAACTGGAATTGAAGAAGATAGCGTGCTAAAAACTTTTGTCCTTTTAAGGGCGACCTCTAAACACGATACTCCTGTTCGTGGAAACCCCAAGCTTAGTTCGCGGGATATATCAAAAAATTAGGATAAAGGTATTTATTAAATGCCTTTTCTTTTTGCTTAACATTTGGTAAATTAGTATTAGGCAACTAGCAATATGTATCAAGCTAAATTCTACAAAAAATTAAACAATAATCTAGTCCAGTGTACTCTTTGCAGCCACTATTGCAGTATTAAAGACAATGAAGTCGGAATTTGCCATGTTCGTGAAAATAAAGCTGGCACTTTATATTCTTTGGTATACGGTCATCCCGTTGCTCAAAATATTGATCCAATTGAGAAGAAACCTTTATTTCATTTTCTGCCTGGCTCTCTAACTTATTCAATCGGTACTTTGGGATGCAATTTTACCTGCGCTAATTGCCAGAATTGGGATATAAGCCAGGCTAAACCACTAAGTGGCTTAAAAAGACACTTAGTGGCCGAAGCGTTTCTAGAACCAAAAAAAATTATTCAAGAAGCAATTGGCAATAATTGCAAATCAATATCTTACACTTATAACGAGCCAACTATATTTACAGAATATGCCTTAGATATTATGAAATTAGCTCATGAGAATAACTTGAAAAACGTCTGGGTGTCTAACGGCTTTATGACAGATGTTTGCCTTAAAGCAATACTCCCCTACCTAGATGCCATTAATATTGATTTAAAATCTATAGAAAATGATTTTTATAAAAATAATTGTTCAGCTCGCTTAAAGCCAACTCTAGAAAATTTAAAAAAAATAAAGCAGGAACAAGTACATTTAGAAATTACTACTTTAATTATTCCATCTTTAAGTGATGACTTTGAAATGTTAAAAAAAATAGCTGATTTTATAGTTTCTGAGCTTGATACTGAAACGCCTTGGCATATTAGTAGATTTTCTCGTGACATTTCTTGGAAATTAAAAAAATTGACGTCCACTAGGGAAGATATTATTTATTCTGCATATGACATTGGTAAACAAGCTGGCTTGAAGTACGTTTATACCGGTAATATGTCTGGCGATTCAAAAGAAAATACTTATTGTTCAAAATGTAATGAATTAGCAATAAGACGCATGGGTTATCATATAGAGAGACTGGATAATAAAGGAAGGTGCGCAAGCTGTGATAAGGGTTTGGATATTGTTGAATAAAAATAAGCCCAGTCATCATTTTAACTGGACCTAATTTGCATTTTTAAACGGTTTATTATTTATGCACCTTTATTTTAATCAGATCGCCAACTTTTTTTACGCTTACCCTGGTGTAGGCATAAGTTGCGGCCCTAACCTCAAAGCCATCGGCAACTCGCGTGATCTGGTACATACTCTCTTTTTTACCTCCCGAATAAAGAAAAAATACCCCAAATTCGTTTCTTGAAAATTTGATACAAAAAGTTGAAATTGTATCGCTATTCCTCAATATGTCCACAATATAGTTACCATAGGACAACTTTATGCTCTGTTGTTCCTTGATTTTGCAGAGCCCCTGCCTTACCTGATGTTCAACCGTTCCTTTCACCCCTTTTATTTCAGCATATACTGTGGAGCTAAAGGTTGATGCCTGGGCAATCGTCACCTCAATGACAAGAGAAATTAATATTGTCAGTACAACTTCAACTATTTTTTTCATTTTTCAATAACCTCCTATTATAGATTTGTTGCAATTTACTTCTAAGTAACATTATATTAAAGCATACCCGTGTTATTATGTCAAACTTGACAGATTTTTTAAACTATCCTATATTATAATTAGCACTCGAAAGAAGAGAGTGCTAATAATTATTTAATGAACAATTATTAATAATTATGTATAATTAATTAATAATTCGCATGTCCCGCATTCATAGTAGCGGGTTGCCGAAGGCAAAAACTATGTTTAATAAATTTACCAATAAATCACAAGAAGCTATAATTAATGCGCAAATTATTGCCCAAGACTATGGGCAACAGCATATTGAAGCCTTGCATGTTTTAGCAGCCTTACTTAGCCAGAGTGAAAGCATGATTAATCCTGTTTTAGAAAAGATGAAAAAAGACCCTGCGGATGTTGAAAAAACAATAATTACTGAAATTGAAAAACTTCCTAAAATGAATATCTCTTCTACTTATGGAGCTGGGGCAAATGTTGGAGCCGTACAAGGTACAGCTGAAGTAGCCATGGTCTTAGAAAGGGCAAAAAAAGAGGCTGACAAGATGGGAGATGAGTATATTTCAACTGAACATCTACTATTAGCCCTTATTGGCATAAAATCTAAAGCACAAGTTGTTTTAATAAATTTTGGGATTGAATACGAAAATATTTTAAAAATATTAGCGCAACTTCGCGGTTCGCAAACTATTACTGATCCAGAGCCAGAATCAAAATATAAAGTTTTAGAAAAATATACAGTTAATTTGACTGAATTGGCAAGACAAAAAAAATTAGATCCAGTTATTGGAAGAGACGCTGAAATTCGCCGTATTATGCAGGTTCTTTTGCGCCGCACTAAAAATAACCCTGTTTTAATTGGAGAAGCTGGTACTGGCAAAACCGCTATTGTTGAAGGTTTAGCGCAAAGGATAGTTAGCGGCGATGTGCCAGAAAATTTAAAAAACAGAGAAATGGTTAGTCTTGACTTAGGCTCTTTAATAGCCGGGGCTAAATTTAGGGGCGAGTTTGAAGACCGCCTAAAAGCTGTTTTAAAAGAAATTAAATCTCAAGATGGAAAAATTATTCTTTTTATAGACGAATTACATACCCTCGTAGGTACTGGCGCCTCAGAAGGAGCAATGGATGCTTCTAATATGCTTAAACCCGCATTAGCAAGAGGAGATTTAAGAACAATTGGCGCCACTACTACAAAAGAGTATCAGAAATATATTGAAAGAGATGCAGCTCTTGAAAGAAGATTTCAACCAATTTATGTGTCTGAACCAAGTATTGAGGACACCGTTGCTATATTACGAGGAATTAAAGAAAAATACGAAGTTCATCATGGAGTCAGAATTACTGACGATGCTTTAATTTCAGCTTCCCATCTTTCCGCTCGGTATATTACTGATAGATTTTTACCTGATAAAGCGGTTGATTTAATTGATGAAGCTACCTCTTCTCTGCGCATGGAAATTGATTCTATGCCCGAAGATTTAGATAAATTAAAAAGAGAAATTAAACGTTTAGAAATCGCTAAAGCTGGATTGATGCCAGAATCAGCAAAAAACTCTCTAAAACGTGAAACAAGCAATAAAAATACAATTAAATTAAGAGAAATAAATAAGGAGCTTGCCGGGCTTAAAGAAGAGGCGAACCAACTTGAATTACATTGGAATAATGAAAAAAGTATTATTTCTAAAATCAGAGAATATAAGAAAAAAATAGATGAGCTAAAAGTAGTGGCTGAAATTACTGAACGCAAAGGAGATAATTTAACTAAAGTAGCCGAAATCCGATATTCAGACATTCCTAACTTAGAAAAAGATGTTAAAAAGCAGGAAACTGAACTAGTAAAAATTCAATCAAACGGCCAACATATCCTTAAGGAAGAGGTAGATGAAGAAGATATTGCAAAAGTAGTTGCCCACTGGACCGGTATCCCAGTTTCTAAAATGCTTGAAAGTGAAATTACTAAATTAAGCAAGGCGGAGGTAGAGCTTAAAAAAAGAGTGGTAGGACAGGACTCTGCCATTCACTCAGTTGCTAATGCGATTAGAAGAAGCCGAGCTGGAATATCCGAAGAACAAAAACCAATCGGCTCATTTATGTTTGTTGGCCCAACCGGAGTTGGGAAAACTGAATTAGCAAAAGCACTGGCCAACTTCATGTTTAATGACGAACAAGCTTTGATCAGATTAGACATGAGTGAATTTATGGAAAAACATAGTGTAGCTAAAATAATTGGCTCACCCCCAGGTTATATTGGCCATGAAGAAGGAGGCCAGTTAACAGAAAAAATAAGACGCAGGCCGTATAGCGTTATTTTATTTGATGAAATAGAAAAAGCTCATCCAGAAGTATTTAATATCCTCCTGCAAATATTAGACGATGGCAGGATGACTGATTCAAAAGGCCGAGTAGTAAATTTTAAAAACACCATTATTATATTGACTTCAAATTTGGGTAATGAAGTCATTAAACAATTTTCAATTGGATTTTCTGATGGGAGTGATGAAAAAGAAGCAATTGAAGTCCGCCAATCAGAAATGAAAGAAAAAATTGATGGAATACTTAAAGATAATTTTAAATTAGAGTTTTTAAATAGAATTGATGAGATAGTTGTATTTAAGAGCCTTAGTAAAATGATTTTGGCTAAAATCGTTGACATAGAATTAGAAAAAGTCCAAGCTAGATTAAAAAATAAAGAAATCAGTATAAATATCAGTTCAAAAGTTAAAAAAATGCTGGCTAATAAAGGATATGATATTACATTTGGCGCTCGCCCACTTAAAAGGATGATTCAAAATATGATTTTAGATGAATTAGCTTTAAATATTATTGAAGGCAAGGTGAAACAAGGCGATAAAATTTTGATTGATTTAGGAGTTAAGGACAAGGTTGAGATGAAAGTTAGGTAGGGATCTTCGATTGATGATTTTAGATTTAAGATTGATGATCATGAAACTGTGAATTAGTAAGTGAGTTAATGTTATATTATACACTAAATAAAAACAGGCTCGGTTACTCTTATATTAAGAGGCCGAGCCTTTTTGATTATGTAAGGATAAGTACTACCAAAAGGATTTTTAACATCCAGCGTATGGCATTTTTTGGTCGCACCGCCAGTTCAGGGTGAAGGAACATACTTGCCTGCTCATACATGAGAATTGAAAAACCGATTAAGGCGATTGTCCCCATCCAATGATTAGGATGCAGCACAAAAGGTATTGCCACCATAAAGCAGAGACCAAACAGCTTGGCCACTGTTGAGATGTGCCCAATATTAACCGGTAAAGTGTTTTTGTATCCGATGTCAACTTTCCTGTCCTCAATATCTTTGTATACTTCGTTTATAAAGATAAGCGAAGTAAAAACAAGAAAAGTTAAGATATCTGCTGATGTAGTTTCTTGGTGATGAACCATGCCAGCCAAAGCGGGTGAGCCGGAGCAGATGGCAACAATTATATTTTGAAAAATGTACAAACGCTGAGTATAGGAATATAGAGTTCCTATTACCCACACCGACAAGCAATAAAGCGCCAGCTTTAAATCTTGAAGCGCAACCATACCCAGCGAAACGATTGTAACAGTGTTAAGAAAGAGCCAATACTTAAATAATGTAACGGGGTGTTCACTGGCAAAAGTCTTTCCCTTTTTGCGGTCATTTTTCCTGTCAACCCAATCATTGAAAGTCATAATGCTCATGGTCAAGACTAAATAGGAAAAAGCTGTGAAGGCGCACATTAACCACGATGAAGTTTCGTGGAATGTAAAACTGACGCTAGCTAAGATGCCAGCATAAACACCGGTGCTTATCCGACTGGTATTAAAAAGCTGTTTAATGCTGATGCGCTGAGTTCTGAAATTTAGTAATTTTTGGCGTGCTTTGTTTTCTACCGTCCGATAAATCCGGCTGTTATCTTTGAGTCTAAGAAAAAAATCGCTTTTTAGAAACTCTTCGGCTTCGTTGACAAACTTTTGCTCCTGGTCTGGTAATAAAAAACAATTTGTATCGCCAGCCAACCGGTCTCCTTCCAAGTCAAGCAGATCGTCTATTATTTGGAGTTTTTGCCCAAATTTCAAAATCTCATACTCCGTATACTCCCCTAGCCACTTGCTGTCGATTACCAGCCGATAGAATAATAAGGCAGTACCACCTCTTTCCAGCCCATCTTTTGATAGTTTTTTCTTTGTGTCAATAATAAATAATTCAGCTGCGATTTTCCGTGCTTGTTTTGAACGGACAAGTTGTTTCAGTAACTTGAAGAAATTTTCACCGCTTCTCCTGCCATTTATCCAATCCGTATCATAGTCATATACTGCCGACAATATAGCGCAAGCCATAGTTAGACGCAATTGCTTATCAGGTCTGTCTTTATCTGTGAAAGCCAGAAATGACAAGTACAAATTAATTGTTTTCCGCCAAAGACGTAGCCGATCCATAAACCAAATTTTTTTTACTCCCCAAAGCACATGGAGAGCCCATACCAAAAACTCTATGTGTATTGTCATGGTGCAACCCTCCTTATTCCTTTTTAGTTAAATTAATGATTTTACTTTAGCAAAATCAGATAAATTAAGCAAGATTGGCCAGAAGTGTTCTGTGCTCAAATAATTTTTATTGTAATTTGTCTTAATTTCCAACGTATACTATAATATAGATAATACTTTATACATATCTTTACGTAAAATAACCTATAACTGATAAACAAAATAAGATGCAATGATAACAAGTTATAGGTTATAGGTTAAGACTGTAGAAGAATACCTTATCCCTAAGGCATAAATCACATTAATAATTGAACATTTTAAAGTTATCCTCATTACAAACAGAGGTTTTTGTGCTAAAATTAAAGTATACTTACTAATATTTAACCACAAAAATCTAT
>JBDRJA010000031.1:0-20831 GCA_043815345.1 Patescibacteria group bacterium
ATCTCTGGTAAAGACATAGTTATGTTCATATCCATGTGATTTTGATGTTTAGTTTAATTAAATAACTAAACACCTTATCACATCAGGTAGGACATTTCTATATAACGCTAGTAGGACATTATCATAAAATTTTCACAAAAAGATATCACAACCCTAAATTCGCATGTGCCCTATTCGTAGCAGGGCTTTTGCCAGCAGGCAAAATAACATCAAAATAAAAAACCGCAGGTATGTAAATCCTACGGTAGTAATGATATATAATGTATATCAATTTAAAAGTCCGATTGTCTGCCTGAAACGAAGGCAATTTGCTCCGTCATTTTTGTGATCTTCAAAGGTAATTTTTTTAATATTCCGGTAGGCCTTTTCTCTAGCGCCTTCCAATGTAGAATCTCCTGCTATGACATGAAGGACGCGGCCGCCGAAGGTGACCAGTCCTTTTTCAGGGGCTTCGTCTACGCCTGCAAAATAGATGGCAATACCCTTGTCCATGCTGTCCAGTCCGCTGATGTTGTGACCTTTCCCGTAGCGACCCGGATATCCCTTGTTCCAACCGCGAACTGCCTTTGAACGGCCTTCCATTGCGATGACGTCCACATAATGCTGATCGTTCCAGACCTGTTTGATCCTGTCCAGGGTGCCGTCGGTGACGGCCATGCCGATGTCGAAAAGGTCAGTACTTAATTTACGGGATATTACTTCCCATTCAGGATCTCCATGTCTTACATTTATCTCAAATACCTCAAGATTATTGTAAGGATCCAGGTTTAAACCAAAATACAACACCCCTTTGTAGACCCATCCCAGGTGGTTGTATATCTCATTGACGGTAGGATTGACGATTTCCTTTATGATCCTGTTTACCAGCCAGGGGGTTACCAGTTTATGGGGGCAGTAGCAGCCCGTTCCTCCCGTATTCAGATTTCCACCGAATTTCTCAATGGATTCTCTGTCCTCCGGATCAAAGGCCGGTTTGTAATCCCGAGCAAACATTCGCAGGGGTAGAACGTGCTGGCCGTCCAGATAAGCAAAAAATGAGATCTCCTCCCCGTATTTTCGCTCTTCAATGACTATCTTATTCCCGGACTCGCCAAATATCTTTTCGATCATGATTCGATCAACGGCGGCTTCCGCATCCTGCGCATCCTCACAAACGATAGCGCCCTTTCCTGCGGCCAGTCCATTTGCCTTAACCACAACCTGGTATCCAATGTTGCGGATATATTCTTTGGCTTTTGCGGGATCATCAAACTTCTCCCACTGTGGTTTCGGGACACCAATCTCGCCCAACTTCTCATTTGTCCAAATCCGGTCGCTCTCCAGTTTTACATAGGCTTTCATAGGCCCGACAACTCTTATTCTCCTTTCGGTTAAGATGTCTATTAATCCTTCTTCAAGAGGATTTTCAGAGCCCACATCAACCAGGTCCACGCTGTTTTCTATACAGAAATCAGCCAGTGCTCCAAAATCTGCTAACTGCACACATTGAATAAGACCTCTCCTCCCTTTTGGAGTGTATCCTATTCCCGGATTTCCAGGCATTATGTAAACCTTGTCTACATGTTGACTATCTCCATATCCGTCAGCAAGACAGTGATCCCTACCACCCGAACCATAGACTAAAACTTTCATAAGTTCCCTCCTCATCTTAAAGTGTTAATAATAACTCACAAAAATCCGAACATACTTTAACAACCCGCCGGGTTGTATTTCAAAGGTACAAATAAAAAAACACCTCCTTCTGCTTAAAAAAAGCAACCTCCTTGGTGTTTTCCCTTATTCTTATATTAACTTATTATATCTTTTGCAAACAACTCCCTTTAATCGTTTTTAAATCTTAAATCTCTTACCTTTTCCCACAGCACCAGCACCGGGCTGGCTAAAAATATAGAACTATAAGTACCGATAAACACCCCGATTGACAAAGCTAAAACAAAATCACGGATAGTGGTACCGCCAAAAAATAAAATAGATAACAAAACTAATAAGGTTGTAACTGAAGTATTAATTGAGCGCCTAATTGTCTGGTTTACGCTGGTGTTAATTGTGTTTTCAAAATCCTCATCGCTTCTTGGTAAATTCTCCCTAACTCGGTCAAAAACTACAATTGTATCATTAACCGAATAACCTAATACTGTTAATACTGCTGCCACAAAAGCGGAATTAATTTCAATATTAAGAAATTTACCTAATAAAGCAAAAATACCTAAGACAATTATCACATCATGAAATAAAGCGATAATCGCTGTTAACCCATATTTCCATGAAGCCACTGGTTTTGATACTTTTCTAAATGTCCAAGCAATATATAATACTATTGCTATTAAAACAACTATGATGGCATATAATGACTTTCTTTTTAATTCCTGTCCAATTGACGGTCCAACTGAATCATAGCGCAATTCTTCAACTTTCAATTCTTGATTTCCATTTTCCAGTTGAGTAATTATATCACCTCCTGTGGTTTCAATTTCTATATTACCAATATTTTCTTCTTCAACTTTAAGGCCAGTTTCTTTGCTTTGTTCATCTTTCTCTAAATCGTCAATCGGCAATCCTGCCTGCGCAGGCAGGCGTAAATCGGAAATCCTTCTCAAAACTGCCTGATGACTTTCTTCACTTGTATCCTGAAATCTTAAAATCATTTCGGTCTCGCCAATAGGCTGGACAATCAGACTGCCTAAATTTAAATCATTTAATGATTCTTGCACTTCGCTCACGCTTGGGCGCTCATCTAAAAAATTCACTTCTAATAAACTGCCACCTGTAAAATCAATACCAAAGTTAAGACCCCAAAGTATTAGAGATACAATAGAAGCGCCCACCATAAAGCTTGAAAGCGTCAGCCAAATTTTTCGTTTTTGAATAATGTTATACATAGAATAATATAAAAGTTAAATTCTTTCGTCTGTTGTCCCTGCCTTATCGGCAGGCAGGTGCTGTCTATTGTCTCGCATATTACAAATTAACCATTTTCTCTTCTCTAGCCACTCTCCGCTAATTAACATTAACAGATTCTTAGTTATAACAATTGCGGAGAACATAGAAACTAATATGCCCAAACTTAAAGTAACCGCAAATCCACGTACTATGCTAGTAGAAAATTGAATTAAAATAAAACAGGTTATTAAAGTAGAAAAATTACCGTCGCGAATTGATGGCCAGGCTCTCCTAAATCCCTCTTCAATGGCCCAGCTTAAAGCTTTGCCTGTTTTTAATTCTTCCTTAAGACGTTCAAAAATAAGTACATTTGCATCAACGGCCATACCAATGGATAAAATAAACCCGGCTAGCCCTGATAAAGTTAATGTTACTGGCCAAATTTTAAATACAGCCAAAACTAAAATTCCATAAATCCCTAAAGAGAAAATCGCCAGAAGGCCGAGGGAACGATAAAATAAAATCATAAAAATGGCCACTAAGACAAGGCCGATCATGCCGGCCTTTAAACTATTATTTACTGAAGCCTGGCCAAGGCTTGCCCCCACTGTCTTCTGGCTAACTAAATTTATTGGTACTGGTAAAGCGCCGGCATTTAATCTTTGGGCAAGTAATTTAGCTTCTTTAATATTAAAATTACCAGTAATAACTGCTTTACCGCCGGTAATTTTTTCATTAACTGTCGGCACGCTAATCGGATAACTATCTAAAAATATTGCTACTTGCTGGCCCACGTTTCTATTAGTAATTTCTTCAAATAATTTACCGCCATCATTATCAAATTCTAAAGATACTTGCGGAGAGTTATCATTAGGATCAAACTGAACGCTAGCGCGTTTTAAATTTTTACCGGTTAATTCTGTATTTTTCCAATCCTGAAGCGGCCCCAATATGTCTTCTTCGCTCATGGTTTTAATAAAAACATGTCTAATTTTATACTCCTCTAAATCTCTCTCATCTTGCTTGTAAATTAAATGATAGCCAAATTGAGTTTCAACTACACCAGAGATTGTTCCAATTTCCTGTTCATATACCGCTTTCTCAAACGGTTCAACCATAGCTCCTCGGCCAAACCAGCCTAAATCACCACCGCTTACGCTAGCTCCTGGTTCAGTTGAATTTTCTTTTACTAAATCAATAAAATTTTCTAGTGTTGCTTTATCTTTTAATTCGTTAATTTTATTATTTGCTTCTTCTTGGCTAAAGCCGCTTTCACATCTTTCATTGCCCTCATAGCAGATTAACAAATGATTAGCTTTAATTTCTTTTTCCGCTTCTTCAGTAAAAGGATTTACCCTGCTTCTTTTATCTTCTAGCTTAACTATCTCATAACCCTTACTTGCCCTTACTAAATCTTTTGTTGTTTTTCCAATTTCTAAACTTTTGGCAATATTAAAAATTTCACTATTCTCTGATTTGATCAGCCAGCCTAAGTCTCCTCCATTTATTTTTGTCTGTTCATCGTCGCTATACTCACTAGCCAAGGCCGCCATATCACCTCCGGATATTAATTTACCTAACACCTCTTCAGCTTTTTTATCTGCTTCTTTATTAAATTCTTCTAGCGCTCCTTTTTCTTGTTCTGATAATTCTCTTTGCTCTGAACTTTTTTCCTTAAATTCCAATAATGGTGTTTCACCGATCATTCTTATCGCCTCGTTCACATCTTTTATGCCCGCTAATTCAACTATAACCCGATAATCACCAGCGGCAGTTCTATTAACTTGAACAATTGGCTCGCTTACTCCGAAAACATTAACCCGGCGCTCAATTACATCTCTAACACCCTCAACAGCGCTAACTCGATCTTGGCTATCAACAGCCGAAATATCAGCCTCATAAACTAAATGCGTCCCACCTTGCAGATCAAGACCCAAACGAAAACCTAATTCTTTAGTATGGGGAAGTATTATTACATTACTAGTTTTACCTGCCAACCAATCCACTCCTTTATTATAATAAGCCCCAGCGTCAACTAAACCACCGCCAATAATTAAAATTATTACTATAACAAAAACCTGCCAGACTCTTCCCCGGGCAGATGGTTTTAAAATTTTTTCTAATATATTATCGGGCATAAAAAATAATAATTGGTAATTTGTAATTAGTAATTTAGCAAGTCAGGCTATTCAAAAACCAAAATTACAAAATTCAAATTACTTTGTAAATACATTCTAAAACAAAGAGAAATAAAATGCAAGTATAAAAAAGGAGCTTAAAATTTGTATAAAAAGCTCCGATAATAAAAGCCTTATAAAAAGAATAGAATAACCACTTTTTATCTTTCTTCTTGCTCTCTAATAGTTTGTGATTTTTTCATTAGTGAATGGCGATTAATTCCATGCTTATCAGCAAAATACTCACCCATAATAATTATAAACCAGAAAAGTAATAACATTATAGCCAATGAGATTAAACCCCAGCCATGCCAGTACTGCCAGCTATCCTCATTTTTCTTTTTTCTATATTTTTTCAATTTTCTCCCCCTTTTTATTATTATACTAAATACTAATTTAAATAATCCATTCTTAAATCTACAATCTTAAATCTAAACTTTACTTCCCGCAACACTTCTTATACTTCTTCCCACTCCCACAAGGACATGGATCATTCCTACCTACTTTTTTTCCACTAACATCCTTAATTTTTTCTTTCACAATATCATCTTTTTCTGCTTGCTGCTTACTGCTTGCTGCTTGCTTATATCCAGAAAATGAGCTTGAATCTTTCCCCATAGTCTTTGCAGGTGCGCTAAAGTTAGAAGCGCGATCAACTAGGCTAGGGGCGGTAAACTGACTAATATCTGCTACTTTAAATATTGAATAAACTACTTGCTTTTGAATTAAACTGTTTAGTTCGTTATATAAGTAATAAGCCTCTTTTTTATACTCCACTAATGGATCCCGCTGGCCATAGCCTCTAAGGCCAATGCCCCGCCGCATATGATCCATAGCATCTAAATGTTCTACCCAAAGAGTATCAATAGATCGAATTAATATTCCTTTTTCTATTTCTTTAAATTCTAATCCATTCTCCTTAAATTTATTTTTAATCTCTTCGTAATGCCCCTTGGCCAGCTTAACTAAATGTTCAATAATAGCAGTTCGCACTTTCACCTTATCCAGTTTTCCGTTCTCCCCAGCTAAATCAGAAAGATCAGTTTTGAGTTTCTCGGTAACTGGGAAAATAGTTGAAGCTACCTGATATATTTCTTCTAAATTCCAGCTTTTTATTTCATCGGCAGAAGTATGAAAACTAACTACCTGCTCAATCTCATTCTCTACCATTTCTAATATAATCCCTGAAAGGGAATTTGAAATTGGTGATTGGTTATTGGTTATTGTTTGATTATTGATTATTGATGATTGGCTATTTAAATTATCACCTTCAGCTAACTCCAATATTTCCCTTCTCCTCTTATATATCGTTTCTCTATGCTTATTTATAACATCATCGTATTCAACTAAATGCTTCCTTATATCAAAATTATTGCCCTCAACCTTTTTCTGTGCGCTTTCTATTGAACGGGAAATTATCTTATTTTCAATGGGCATGTCCTCAGGAACTCGTAAAGTAGCCATCAAATTTTTCATCCTATCTCCTCCGAAAATCCTCATTAAATCATCTCCAGTAGAAACATAAAATTGAGAAGAGCCTTGATCTCCCTGGCGCCCAGCCCTGCCTCTAAGCTGATTATCTATTCGCCTTGATTCATGTCGCTCTGTTCCAATAATATGTAGTCCTCCTAACTTTTTAACCTTATCTTGCTCTTCTTTACTGGCCTGCTCTAAGCCTGCTGGAGAGCCTCCAAGCACAATATCCACTCCTCGGCCAGCCATATTAGTAGCTATTGTAATAGCTCCGACTTTGCCTGCTTGAGCAATAATTTGCGCTTCTCTTACATGATTTTTAGCATTTAAAACCTGTGGACGAAGTCCTTCACGTTCCATCATTTCTGCCAGTAATTCATTTTTTTCAATAGAAATCGTACCAACTAGAACTGGTTGGCCTTTCTCGCTTCTCTCTTTAGCATTCTGAATCACGGCTTTAAATTTACCTTCCTCACTGCGATAAATTAAATCATTCAAATCTTTTCTAATCATTGGTTCATTAGTGGGGATTATGACCGTATTAAGGTTATAAATTTTAGCAAACTCTTCGGCTTCAGTTACGGCCGTACCTGTCATGCCAGCTAATTTAGAATACATGCGAAAATAATTTTGAAAAGTAATCGTGGCTAATGTTTGGGATTCCCTCTGGATTTTCACCCCTTCCTTAGCTTCAATAGCTTGATGTAGTCCTTCGCTATAACGCCGTCCTGGCATAAGCCTCCCTGTAAACTCATCAACTATTATTACTTCTCCATCTTTGATAACATAATCACGATCACGTTTAAACAAAGCCATGGCTTTTAACGCCTGCTCAATATGATGAACTTCTCTAATACCGCCCTTAACGTAAATATTATCAATCCCCAACCACTTTTCCATTTTAGAAATGCCTGCTTCAGTTAAAGTAGCTGCCCGCATTTTTTCATCTATATTATAATCATCATTTTCCTTTAAATTCTGAATGAGCTGGAAAAATTTATAATATTTATCAGTTGATTCCTCGGCTGGAGCGCTTATTATTAATGGGGTGCGCGCCTCATCAATTAATATGGAGTCTATTTCATCAATAATAGCATAGCTTAAATCTCTCTGTACCATCCTATCTAAACTGGGCGCCATATTATCTCGTAAAAAATCAAACCCATATTCATTATTAGTTCCATAAATTATGTCACAAAGATAAGCCTCTTTTCTTCCTACTTTTTTAAAATGCCTTAGCTTTTCATCCTTTTCATTTTCGTCTATAACTTTAGGATCATATATAAAAGCGGCCTCATGGATTATTACTCCAGTACTCATTCCCAGGGCATAGTAAACTTGCCCCATCCAGCCAGCATCCCGGCGGGCCAAGTAATCATTGACAGTAATAATATGGACTCCTTGTCCAGTTAATGCATTTAAATAGGCAGGCAAAGTAGCCACTAAAGTTTTACCTTCACCAGTTTTCATTTCTGTAATTTGTCCCTGATGAAGCACAATCCCGCCCATTAGCTGCACATCATAATGCCTCTGTTTAAGCGTTCTCTTCGCCGCCTCTCTTACCACTGCAAAAGCCTCCGGCAAAATGTGGTTTAAAATCACCTCTTGGGAGGAGCGCACTGGTCGCACCGGGGCGGGGTGGGCAGTGTCTTCAAACACTCCCAGCCTTTCTTTAAACTTCCTCGCCATCCCCCTTAACTCCTCGTCACTCATATCTTTAAACTTCTTTTCCAGTTGATTAATCTCCTCAACAAGCGGTTGTATACTTTTTACTATTTTTTCATTTGGATCACCAAATATTTTACTTATTATTCCCATAAAGATATCAAAAATCACGCTAATAGCGTGATATAGTTATTAAACATATATATTATATATAAAACTCTTAAAAAATGCAACCGTAAAAAATCATTCTTTTCTTAAATAAGCTACCCAAAAATTCCTTTTATACCTTCTATTATTAAAGCGGGTATAACTTATTTCTTTAACTAGCTTTATTATTTTAAAATACTTAGAGTAATAATCTACAAAATCAGTTCTAGTCCAAACCCTCTCAATTAGCTCAACTTCCGGCATAACATAAGTATCCTTTTCCATTCCCGGATTTATTTTAATTAGCTTCTTTGCATTCTTGTCTCCGTCTCTACATAATGCTCTAACGAAAAAATATCCGCCTGATCTTAATACTCTGTTAACTTCATCTAAATAAATATCTCTTTCACGTGCATTTAATGAATTAGAGCTAGTGGCGTCTAATACTAAATCAATTGATTTATCATTAAGCGGAAAGTGCTCTCCGATATTACCCGGTAAATACTTTACTCCTATATTTAACTGCTTGGCTCTTTTTTTTGCAATATCTATTGCCGTGTTTGAAATCTCAATTCCGACAACCCGCGATCCTTCCTGGGCTAAATAATTTGCGTTACGACCTGTACCGCTTCCGAGATCTAATACATTTAAATTTTTCAATACTATTCCTTCTGATTTTTTTAAATATTTAAAAAACCGTAAAATAAACTTCTGCGGTTCCGAATATTTAGTAACTAATTTTGAATCTCTATACTCTTTTTCCCAAGCTTTATACTGCGCCATAATTTTTTATCCTCCTACCGGCTTTCTTTTGCTTATATTTCATAATAGAACGAATTAAATGGTCCTTAACTTTGTCTATCGCTTTAAATAGTTCTTTTTCGGTTTTTTCAACTCGAAGTAGCTTGCCTGGCACCTCTAAATTAGCTTTAACAAGGTAAATTTTTCCGCTCTGCTGCCCCCCCACAGACAAAGCAACTTCCAGATCGCAGTTTAGAACGTTGATATCTCCTAAATATTTTTCTAGCATATCCATTTTTTCCTGAATATAATTTATAATCTCCGGGGTTAATTCAATTTTGGTAGCTCTTGTATTAATTTTCATAAAATAAAAAAATAAATAGATAATCGTAAATTTAAAATATTTTATCCCAGACTCCTCTAAAAATATATCCGAACCGTGCCACGTCTCTAAAAGTTACTACTAAAACCAATACCATAAGTAAGGCAAAGCCTAAGTTATGTATTACCGCTTCTATCTCACGCTTAACTGGAGAACCCTTCATTTTTTCAATCAGTAAAAATAATGCCCGACCGCCATCCAAGGCCGGAAAAGGCAAAAAGTTAATAATGGCTAAATTAATAGAAAGTAAGGCGGTAAATTGTAATAAATAAATAAAACCCATGCGGGCTACTTGGCCGGTAAAAGCGGCTATTCCGACCGGACCGGCTATATCAGCGCTCAATCCATGGCCCAATATAAGGCCTTTAAATAATTCGTAGAAAGCAATAATTATAAACCATATTAAAAAAATTGTTGTTTTAATTCCTTCCCAAATCGCTATGAACCAAGGATACTTAACCAACCCGGTGGTAACTATCGCAATGCCTATTCCCGCCCTGCCTGTCTCCTCTCTTATTTCTGGGGTCGTTTTAAGAATTATTTCTTCTTGGCCTCGTTTAACTTTATAAGTCAACTCCTGGCCAGCTAGCCCGCTAACATAATCCTGCAATTCTTGGTCGCTAATAAAGCTCTTTTCATTTATGCTAATAATAAAATCTGCCATTTTTAAACCTGCCTTTTCGGCTGGAGAATCCGGTATCACTTGGACTACTTGAATTTTTCTATCTTTTACTTGTGCCTTAGAAATTAGACTCTCATCTAAGACTTGGGGGAGCCCAATCATTAAACCTATAGAAATTAATACAGCCGCTAAAATTACATTCATGCTAACCCCAGCAGATAAAATAAAAAATCTTTGCCAAATTGGCCTATTAATAAAATGTTTCGGGTCATTGCTGGAAGCATCATCTTCGCCTAATTTAACAAATCCTCCTAAAGGAATCAAATTCACAGAATAAATTGTGCTTTTCGCATCTTCAACTTTACTCTTGCCTTTTACTGTTTTCCATGCCCCTTCTTTAGATTTGTATATTCCCCATATTCTAGGCGGAAAACCAAAACCAAACTCCTCTGCTTTCACTCCGAACTTCCTGGCCACCCAAAAATGGCCCAATTCGTGAACAAAAACAAGCAGGGATAATACTAATATAAATATAATTATTGTTAGTAACATAAAGTAGGATCGTTTCACTTGTAAAAACGTAGTATCGTTTCACTCGTAGTAACGTTTACTACGAGCGAAGCGATACTGCGTTTCGTCCGTACGAACGAAGCGGGCGATACTGCGCTACACTGTCATTATCTCCTCTTCTTTTTTCTCTCGTATTTCCTTTAGCTCATCATTTTTCTTTCCCACCTCTTCGTCTAATTCTTTTATATACCTAAATTTATCATCTTCGTTTATCTCCTTATTCTCTTCTGCCTTTTCTATCGCCTCTTTTATCTCCTCCCTTACTTGCCTAATAGCAACTCTGGCTTTTTCCTGCTTTTCATTTAATTTTCTTACTAATTCTTTTCTGTTTTCTTCAGTCATTTTAGGGATAGTAATTCTAATTTTATCACCTTCATTAATAATGCCAACGCCTAAATCGGCTTCTCTAATAGCCTTTTCAACTTCCTTTATTACATTCTTATCCCATGGCGAAACTACTATACTCATTCCATCTCCTGTTGTTATACCCGCCACCGCATTAAGTGAGCTTCTGGATCCATAAGCCTCTACTTGCACCCCCTCAAGAACGCTCGGATTAGCCCGCCCAGTCCGTAAATTACTAATGTCTTTCTTAAAAAAATCAAGAACCCTCTGCCATTCTTTTGTTTTTAACTCAATGTATTGATTCATATTTCATGTGTGATGCTAATTATGCGAATAAATACTTATGCCGCTAATTGCGAATTACAAATTCGTACTATTAGCAATTCGAGGCATTCGCATTTTATTCGCGGATTAGCATCACTTAATTGTTCTTACTCCTAAATAAATAATATTTGTATCATTAGGATCAATTAATAATCTCCAACCAGCCCTGGTAGTCGGCAATTTCTTGGTTGCCCAATTTTTTCCACCGTCTAGGGATCGATAAAAGGTGGTATCGGTCACATAATAAATTTCTTTTGAATTTTTAGGGCTAACTGCAATAGCATTTATTATAGCTTTCTTTTCTGGCGTAATAAGTTCAATTTTAGACCAAGTATCTCCGTTATCAGTAGATTCTAATAGCCCGTAGCTAGTTGCTAAAAGTATTCGGCCCTGATCAGCTTCTGCTAAAACCAAATCTCTAAATTTAAGGTTGTCCTGGAAATCTTTTAATTCGTCTTGTAAATTAATCCAATTAATTCCTTTGTCTTTTGAGCGATAGATTCCTTTTTTAGCAGTAGCCACAAAAATTACACGGCTATCGTGCGGACTAATAGCAATTTCTTTTACTTCGTCTTCAAAACGTCCGATGGTTTGCCAATTAGCTCCCCGATCACTGCTTTTGATTATTTCTCCCCGAGAAGTGCCGATATAAACATTAGCGCTATCATAATGGTCAATGGCAATGTTGTTAACTTTAGTCTCAATATCATTGTCATAATAAACCTGCGACCAAGTACGATTGCAATCGGTTGATTTATATACCTTGTTCAATATAGCTGAATAAATTATACATTTTGAACTCGGATCAATAGCTATATAATTAATAGTTTCTTTAGATAAATTACTGGCTATTTGCCAATTTTGAGCACTGTCGTAAGTGTAAAACAGACCATTGTCCACACTGCCAAAATAAATAGCTTTTTCATCGCTTGGATCCATGGCTAGGGAATTTGCGTTCAACATAGCAATGTCTTTTGGGCGGCCGCTTATTGTTGGTATTAATATTTTATGCTGCCAAATATTACCTTTATCCACAGTTACGTAAACTCCTCCGTCAGTGCCTCCCCCATCGCCCTTTTTAAAGCTAATAGAGCATCCTGACATGGCAAATATTACCAACATTGATATAATAAAAAAAAGTAATTTGTTTTTTATATGCTTATTCATATATTTATAAGATTATCTATTTATAGATAACTAGCCCTGAATTCTCTTTGCTAGTTACCTTATATGATGTACTTAGAGAACAAGCTCTTGTTTAATATACCAAAAAGCTAAATAAGCTATCTTCATTATATACTAACCGCAATATTTTCTAATACCAGCCTTGGGTTAACATTAGCTTTTAAATACTCTTTTCCAATCTTTAAAGTCTTAACTATTTTTAATAAATTTATCCCTGAATAAGTAAAGCCAAATTTGTCTTTTACTTTCTCTAATTTATCCGCAACTACTTCGTGCTGAATTAAATTATTATGCCCAAAATTTAACAACAGGAAATCACGGGCAAGCCCCTCCCAAATTTCAATTATGTTAAGAGCCAAATCAACCGGTTCTTGCCCATAAATTTGTTTTCCAACCATCCTTTCAATTTCCATGATTCTCTCGTTAATGCCCTGGGTTAAAAAATTTAAAAAAACATTAACCTTATCAATATATTCGCTGTAAAAAATTTTGTCTTCTAAAAATTTAATAGCCAAGGCCGGGCGGCCAACTGCTAAACGGGATAAATTCTTGGCTATGCTCCTAGAAGTTTTATGATTTTCGACTAAATAATTATATATTATATCTGACTTTACCGGATAAAAATTTAATACCTGGCTGCGAGATGTAATAGTAGATGGCAATGCTTCAATATTAGAAACAATTAATATAATAACTACTTTTTCCTTTGGCTCTTCTAGAGTTTTTAGCAGGGCATTAGCCGCCCCTAGGCTTAAATTGTCAGCTTCTTTAATTACGCCAATTTTATAAGAATTTAAAAAAGAACTCATGCTTAAGCTTCTAATAAATTCCCTAATTTGTTCAATGGAAATATTCTTTTTTTCTTTTTTTCTTTTGATTAAGTGATAATCGCCGTGAATTATATTGAACTCGCTTTCGACTCTTTCCATTGAAGGACTCATAGAAGAAGGAAAATTAAACTGCCTGCATGATGGGCATTTCTTGCAAGGCAATGGAACATCTCCCTTGTCTTTATCTTCGCAAAGTAAACTCTTAGCAAAATAATTAGCCACTGTTGTTTTGCCTAGATCTTCAGGGCCTAAAAAAATATAACTACCTGCAATCTTGTCGTTAATTATGCTTCGAGATAAAAAATCAATAATATGCTCGTTTCCAACCAATGGCCAATTAAATTTTTTACTACTCTCATTTTCCATAATTTGATTATAACATTAGAAAAGCCTCCTGTCCACCTTGCTTATTTGCTAAAAATTTGCTAAATTTTAACTATACAAGTTAGGCGTAAACGCACATTAATCACTTTTTACGTTTTTGCCAAGTTGTTTGAAGGTTTCAATATCTAGCTAACGCAGTCCCGCCCCTCCCCAGTTTCTATGAATATATATTTAAGATAATTAAATCAAACTGAATTTTTTACGGTTGCGAACTTGATTATTCTTGGAAACTGGGGAGGGGCAAAATAATCTAGTTTAAGGTGACATGCTACATGAATAATAATCTAAAAAAATTAATATTACTGTTTGGTGATATTGGTATTCTCTATCTCTCGCTATATTTAACCTTAATTATTCGTTATTGGGGGCAGGTAATAGAAAATAGATGGCAAACTCATTTGTGGCCTTTTACGATTGTTTTTATTTTTTGGCTAATAATCTTCTATATTTCCAAGCTTTATGATTTAAATTTAGCAGTCAATAATGCCAAATTCTTCCAGCTTGCTGGGCGCAGCTTAATTATTGCCGGACTGCTTTCTGTCTCGTTTTTCTATTTAACCCCTCAAATCAACATCGCCCCAAAAAGAAATATGCTTATTTATATTATTGTTTTTGCGCTCCTTTTTTATCTTTGGCGGCAATTTTATAACTGGTCATTAAAAGCTTACCTGCCTAAAAATAATATTGCTATAATTGGCTTAAATAGTCAAACTGAAGAATTAATCTATGAACTAAAACAAAAACCTCATTTAGGGTTTAATATCGCTTTTATTATAGACGACGATGAGACTAAAAAAGAAATTAATGGCGTACCAATCCATACTAATATTTATTTCATCCAAAAATTAATTAAAGAAAATAATATTACAGACATTATCCTTACTAAAGACCCTCACCAATCAGAAGAACTTCGGGTCTTATTATTTAAATGCTTACCGCTAAAAATAAATTTTATAAGTTTATCTAATTTTTACGAAACAATTACCGGAAAAGTTCCGATTGAAGCTATTAGCGAAATGTGGTTTTTAGAAAATCTAAGCGAAGGCAATAAAAAATTATTTACTGCTTTTAAAAGAGGCTACGATTTATTACTGGCATCATTAATACTAATAATCACCATCGCCTTTTGGTTGATTGTTGCCTTAATTATTAAGCTAGAAAGCAAAGGACCGGTATTTATCAAAATGTTGCGTAGCGGTAAAAGCAATAAGCCATTTAAAATGTATAAATTCAGATCAATGAAAGAAGAAGGAAATACAAGGACCTTAACTATTGAAAATGATCCAAGAATAACTAAATTCGGAAATTTCATAAGAAAAACCAGGCTTGATGAAATTCCCCAAGTTATTAATATTATAAAGGGTGAAATGAGTTTCATCGGACCAAGGCCAGAACGCCCAGAATTAATTGCAAAGCTTGAAGGTAATATCCCTTTCTATAACGAAAGAATGCTAGTAAAACCCGGGGTAACTGGCTGGGACCAAGTCTCTGGCGAATATCACTCCCCCTCTCGTGAAGACACTCTTAAAAAACTCCAATACGACCTCTTCTATATAAAAAATAGGTCAATTTATCTTGACCTATCTATTATTTTAAAAACTATCGCCACGGTTTTAAGTAAGGGGGGAAGATAAAATTTCTATTATCAATAACTAAAAACTATATTAAATTTTCTTTTTTAGATAACGAATAATCTCCTCAACACACTCTCCGACCGACATTTGGTCGGTTTTTAAGTGAATCTCCGGATTTTCTGGAAATTCATAGGGGTCAGACACGCCCGTAAAATTTTAACTTTTTTTATCTTTGAAAAAAAAATCACTCTCGCCATAAAGAGACAAAACTTCTTTATGCCCATCAAATAAACGAGTAATTAAAGTTGTGCCCGAATGTTGGTTGCCAATAATAAAAATTAATTTTACTTTATTAACATCCATGTTTTTTAATTCTTATAGTCATTAGCTATTTTATATTTATTAATTTTCCTTTTCCGACCGGCAAAGACAAGTCAATTAAATGCTCATATTTTGGTTGACTAAATTTTACTCCGCCAATACCGGTCTTATGCTCAGTTTTATAATCGGCTAAATTTCTATTTTTTAACAAATACCACTTTTCCTTAAACCATCTCCTAGTTGAAAATACCGGTTTTCTTTTATTAATAGCGACTAACTTAATATTAAAAAATTTAGCTAAAATTATATTAATAAAATTTCTAGGCTTATTAATGATATAACGTTCAAGGGTGGGCTCTTGGCTTGATTTTTCCGCTTCAATAATTATTTCATCGTATCGGGTAATTTCCGCCTTAAAAACCTCTTCTCTGGCTTGCTCAATTTTAGTGTCTCCCGGCTCGGCCTCCCTGACCTTGGTAAAACCTGTTTTTTTTAATGCTCTTTCAAGAGTATTAAAATTATGCAAATAATAATGATCATGATAATACGTTAGGGCGACAAAAGTATCTACATAATTCTCATTTGGGAAATCAGGATCTTTCTCAAAGTCATTCCAATAAATCTTATTATTATAATTATTTATGAAAATATCAAAATCAGGCACCAGCATCCTAATACAGCCGCCTTTTTTTAATATACGGCGGCATTCTAGTAAGTGATTAACCAACTCCCTATAAGTTAAATGCTCTAAAGTTGCTCGGGAAAATATTAAATCAACCGAATTGCCAGGTAGAGGAATTTTTTCTGTTATGTCGGTTAAAATATCTGGCGGACCAGATTTATCTTTGGCAATACTGATTTCAACATGAATAAATCCTTTCATCCGATGATGCCCGCACCCTACATATACTAATTTAGGTAACATATTTTCTTATTGCTTCCTGCGCTTTATTATAATTAGGATTCAACTCCAGCGCTTTTTGGAAGCATAGCTTAGCTTCTTTAAAATTATTTATTTCTAATTCTACAATCCCTTTGTTATAGTAAAACTCCGGCACAGCCTCATTTAATTTAATCGCCCTATTTAAGAAAAAGAGAGCGGAATTAAAATCGCCGAAGTGATATAAAATAAGGGCGCTAAAATGCAGGGCATCGGCGTTTCTAGGATTGGCTAGATATATTTTCCGGTAAATCCTTTCTGCTTTATAAAAATCTTTTTCTTTATGATATTTTAAAGCCATGGCCATAGCTTCGGCCTCGGTGTAATTTTTTCCTTGTATCTCTATATCTTTCATAAAAACATAACCTATTAAAATTAAACTAATTTTTTATACTATTCGTAATATAATTAACTACCGCTTTTAACCGCTTTAAAAATTTAAATATATATAAAATAAATTTCAATGGTAAACTTATAGGAATAAACCTATAACGAAGTAAATATGGAAAAACATCGTGGCATAACTGTATGTCTTTATTGCTAAAAGTAGGATAATTAATGACAGCTTCTCTTCTTTCTTGATAATATTTCCTATCAGGCAACCAGTTGTTTATTTTACACACCTCGCTTAATTCCGTACCCGGATAAGGTTGGAAAATATTTGCGCTTCCTTTGGCTTTTACTTTTCGGCAGAGCTTTACGGTATCAAAAAATAATTCTCTCGTTTCAAAGGGTAAGCCCACCATTATAAAATCTCGGTGGGAAATCTTATATTCTTCACACAACTTAAAAGTATCAATAATCTGCTTATCTGATATATTCCTTTTTAATATTTTTTTTCTAAACTCTTCATTGCCATGCTCTATGCCTATTCCAATGCCCTGGGCTCCAGCTTCTTTTAATAATTTTATCATATCTGAATTAACAGTGCCAACCCTTAAATTACATCTAAAAGGGTATTTAAAATTTTTTTTGTACAAATTAAAAAAATCAAAAAACCATTTTTTATTAAGGGATATTGTGTCATCATCAAAGACAAGATATTTAAACTTATATTTTTCTAGATCTTGTTTTATCTCCTCTATCGCTCTCTCTGGGCTTATCTGTCTGAAATAATGATGAGGATCCGGATATACTTGTGATAATGCCTTATTACTACAATAAGTACAATTAAAAGGGCACCCCCGGCTAAAAATAAATCTGTTGGCGCCCCTAGCTTCATTAATTACTTTTTGATAATCCAGGGAATTTTTATCAGGAAAGGGAATTTCATTAAGATTGGCAATAAGCGGCCTAATTTCATTTTTTATTATTTTATCATCTTTTCTAAACCAAAAATTTTTTATATTGTGAAATTCTTTTTTCTGCTCAAACGCATTAGCTAACTCAAGCATAGGAAATTCACCCTCTCCTCTCGCGATAGCGTCTAATTCAGGGATTTCATAAATGCACTCTGGTTTTAATGTTGGGTGCACTCCTCCGCAAAGAATAAAGCTATTAGAAATACGCTTTGATTCTTTTACAATATCTTTTAAAAAATAAAATTGGGATGTGGTAACGGAAAATCCTATTATATCAGGAACATCGGCTCTTACTTTTTTATAAAAATCAAGAATATCATCTTTATTCTTTAAAACAATATAATTAATTTGATGCCCTCCCTTTTTTAAAACAGACGCAATATATCCTAGACCATAATTATAACCATTATCCTGTGGTGAATCTATTACCAAGTATACTAAAAATATTTTCATATTTGGATTGATTTGAAAAAATAAAACAATAACTTAACAAAGAAAAAATGTATAATAAACCTTTTCTCTCCAATCCTAAGTTTATGCCTGTATACTTTGGAAAGATTGTAAAAATATTGCCACTTCTTCATTGATTGGCGATATTTTTGATTAAAAAGATAAATTCCTTCGGCTAACTTATCTGAATCAGTCAAACGTTCTATTTGGTGTACCCTCCACAATACTTGACTATCCGGCAGAGTTGCTATTTTGATTTTTCTTTTTAATATTTCTATTATTAAACTTTTATCTTCAGAGGTTACTAATTTTGTGTCAAATCCACCCACTTGTATAAAAATATTTTTAGAAACAACAATATTAGAACCAATAACACCTGGATTAAAAGTATAAAGATTTTCAACGCTTAATCTTCTGTGAGGATTCTTGGCAAGTGAAACTTTATCTTTATCTAGATAGTCTATACGGCTTAATATGCATTGAGCTCCGCTCTCTATCGCTTTTAAAGTATTCTCTAAATAATTTTCGCTCCACAAATCATCATCATCTAAAAAAGCCAAATAATCTCCGCTAGCTAAAGAAGCGCCGAAATTTCTAGCCTGGGAAACGCCAACATAAGGGATAATATTATAAACCTTAATATTTTTATACCGCTCATCTTTTAAATCCAAACTTTCTTTGCCATTGTTTACAACAATTATTTCACCAGGTTTATATGTTTGCTTAAAAATAGAATCAAGCGCTTGCTTAAGATATTCAGGCCTATCACAAGTTGGAATAATACAGCTTATTTTTATTTTATTTTGTAGCATATAATATTCCGTAATTTTTTTTAATTATTGTTTCATATACCCTAAAACCAAAACCCTTTAATAACTCTTCTAAATCTTCTTTGGTATGCTTTTTAGTTAAATCAGGATGATATTCTAAACAAATAGCTTTAGTTTTATTAAATATGTAACTTGGCGTTGAAAATAGTACTTCATATTCGGCTCCTTCAATATCTAATTTTAACAGATCGCAATATTTAATATTATTTTCATTAAAAATATCTTCAACCGCTATTGTTTTTACTAACCACTCTTTATCACTAACACTAGAACTATTTATTTTTATCGCATGTTCTCCGGTTAACTGTTCGCTATCGCTTGCTAATTTAATTTTTTGACCAGAAGAAGACCAGGCAGCCAGATTATATAATTTTACGTTGTTTATACTTTTATTTTTAATATTTTTAACTGCCAAATTATAATTATCCGGCTGAGCTTCATAGGCAAATACTTGTTTGCATTTAGGGCTACACCTTGTACTAAATACGCCAATATGGCTACCTAAATCTACAACAATACTCTTCTGAGAAGATAATTTTTTTATGCAAATATCATAACATCCATTAATAAATATTTCTTGATAAACTGTTGTATCAGAAGTTCCTTGCCGTAAATATATGCCCCTTTCAACAATATAATCCTGTTTAGTTTTTTTATCGTATTCAACTATTACCTCTTTATTATTTAATACTTTATTGAGTAGCCAAGAATCGCCATATCTAGCAATGTAAAAAGAGCCTCCCTTCTTGGGTTTAATTTTTATTTTTTTCCTTTCAAAAATCTACCGCTATAAAATTTCATAACTAAAAAAGGATTTTTAAAATAAAATAATATTTTAATCAATTTAGCTATTTTTTCTATTTTCATTCAAATTGTTTTTTATTTCTTCTATAAACTTATTAATTAATTTATTTCTATCTTTATTATCTGCCTTAAACCAAATATTGCGGTAATTAATAGTAAAACCAACATCAAATACAGCGGCGACATAATTCTCCAACTGCCGCTCATATTTTTCAGTTTCTAAATTAATAGACAATAATTCTTTTATTTTTTTTGATAAAGTTAATATATCACTGTGCTTAAAAACATTTGGGAAAAAAGGAAATATTCCAACATCGCTTAAAAGTATCGCCGGTTTCCAATAAAAAGCCGCCTCGGCTAATACCGTACTGTAAGAGCCAATTATTAAGTTAGCTTTCTTTAAAATTTCATCCGCCGAGATGCGATAATCAATTAACTTTACATTAGGAGTTCGAGAAATCTTTTCATAATACGATGGCGTTCTAAAACCAACCATGGACGGATGCTCTTTAACTACTAAAGTATAATCACCGGGCAAAGACATGGCAATCTGGCGGGCTAACTCTAATTGGTTAGAAAATAACGGGCAAGTCAAATCCGTACTGCCTTCCGGAGTAAACTGCAGAGGAAAATAAACGAACTTATTTATTTTCTTAAAGGGATAATATCTAAACTTTTTGGCAAATTTACTATATTTTTTTTTGCAGTAATGATCACGCAAAATATATTTTGGCGGTCGATAGTCTACTGATGGATCAATATTTTTTATAAAATTTGCCCGCGTTGCCTTATTAAAATACCATTGCCATATCTGCTTATAGGGGAATAATTCGCGTCGAATCCTCTTAATTAAACTTAATGGCTTTTCACTCTCCATATATAATGG
>JBDRJA010000032.1:0-5547 GCA_043815345.1 Patescibacteria group bacterium
ATCTCTGGTAAAGACATAGTTATGTTCATATCCATGTGATTTTGATGTTTAGTTTAATTAAATAACTAAACACCTTATCACATCAGGTAGGACATTTCTATATAACGCTAGTAGGACATTATCATAAAATTTTCACAAAAAAAGACTGGATTATTATAAATCACAGCTTTTTTCTAAAAGCGGTGCGAACGCGTTAGCGGTCGTAACGCTTTATTTAAATCTCCAATCGAAAATCCTCAATCGTTAATCGTCAATCGAAAATCCCCAATCTCTTACGTCCAAGTCACGCAAGCTACCCGATCGCTTGCCTCTTTAAATCTCATTATTCTAACTCCCTGAGTATCACGCCCGGTCTGATTAACTGATTTAAACGGCAGTCTTATTACTTGGCCTTTTTCAGAAATTACAATTAAGTCTTTTTCCTTCATGGTCTCAAAATTAACTACATAAGCATAAACTATTTTTCCGGTTTTTGTAGTTACTTTAGCTGTTTTTATACCTGACCCTCCTCGTCCCTGCACTTTATATAAGCTTAAAAGCGTACGCTTGCCAAATCCTTGCTCCATAATAGTTAAAATCTGATACTTCTTTAGCTTTTCTTTGTCAGTTTTAATAGTGCCCATGCCAATCACTAGATCGTCCTTTTTTATTCGGATACCATGTACTCCGGCTGCATTTCTACCCATATCTCTTACATCGGTTTCTTTAAAACGAATAGCCTGACCGTTGGCAGTAATTAGTTGAATATCATCATTTCCCTTAGTAGGCTTGGCCCAAATTAACTTGTCCTCTTCTTTGATCTTAATTGCTATTAAGCCAGAACTCCTAACGTTAGTAAAAGCTTCTAACTTCACTTTCTTAACTAATCCTTTCTCGGTAGCAAAAAACAAAAATTTACTTTTAGAAATCTTATCTAGGGGTAAAATAGAAGTGACTTTTTCTTCACCGGTTAACTGGAGAAAATTAACAATTGGCGTACCTTTGGCGGTTCTAGAGCTTACTGGAATCTCATGGGCTTTAAGCTGAAACACTCTTCCGCGGGTAGTAAAAAATAAAATATCGCTATGCGTCATGGTAGAGAACATAAACTCAACCGTGTCTTCCTCTTTAGTAGATAGGCCGATTACTCCCTTGCCTCCCCGCGCTTGCACTTTAAAAGTATCGGGCGGAAGCCTTTTAATATAGCCGTCGCGAGTCATCATGACTACTGTTTCTTCATTTGGCACTAAATCTTCAATATTAAAATCCTTTACTCCATGAGTAATAATTTGTGTTCTCCTTTCATTGTCATGCTTTTCGGCCACTTTCTTAACATCGTCTTTAATAATGTCTTTTATCTTAACTCTTGATTTTAAAATTTGCTCTAATTCGTTAATTAACTTCCTTTTTTCTTTAAGTTCATCTTCTATCTTTAATCTTTCTAGATTAGCTAAATTCTGTAGTCGCATTTCAAGGATTGCTACTGCCTGAATTTCCGTTAATTTAAATTTTTTCATTAAATTTACTCGAGCAATTTCCTTGTCCTTACTGGCTTTAATTATTTTTATAACTGCGTCTATATTATTTAGAGCAATCATTAATCCTTCTAGAATATGAGCCCGGGCTTTAGCTTTATCTAACTCAAACTGAGTTCGGCGCCTAATAACTTCTTCTCTATGTTTAATATACTCTTCTAAAATCATCTTTAAAGTTAATACTTTTGGCTGGATTCCATCCACTAAAGCCAACATATTAACATGAAAAGTTTCCTGCAACTGGGTATGTTTAAATAGGCTGTTTAAAATCTTTTTGGGGTAGGCTTCTTTTTTTAAATCAACAGCAATCCGCACCCCGTCCTTATCTGATTCGTCCCGAAGGTCTTTAATGCCTTCAATTTTTTTAGCTTTTACTAAATCAGCAATCTTTTCAACTAAATTTGCTTTATTTACCTGATAAGGTATTTCAGAAATAATGATTTGAAACTGCCCATCCTTTCTTTCTTTAATATCAGCCACGCCGCGCATAACAATCCCTCCCTTTCCGGTTGCATAAGCTTGTAAAATATCTTTGTTGTTATAAATAATACCCCCAGTTGGAAAATCAGGACCTTTAATGAACTGCATCAAGTCTTCTACGGCAGCGTCAGGATGGTCAATTAAATGTATAATCCCTTGAGTTAATTCGCCTAGATTATGCGGAGGAATGTTAGTGGCCATGCCGACCGCAATACCCATAGTTCCGTTTAACAATAAATTTGGCAGTTTAGCTGGCATTACACTCGGCTCTTTATGGGAGCCGTCAAAATTCGGCACAAAACCAACCGTATTTTTTTCAATATCAAATAATAATTCTTCTGCTATTGCTGCTAGTTTAGCCTCGGTATATCGCATAGCGGCTGCTCTGTCGCCATCCATTGAACCGAAATTTCCCTGTCCACGGACTAGCGGATAGCGCAAAGAAAAATCCTGTGCCATTCTAACCATGGAATCGTATACAGCCGCATCGCCATGAGGATGGTATTTGCCAAGGACTTCACCAACGACCGTAGCTGATTTTCTAAATTTAGCGCTTGCCCTCAAGCCAATGCTCCACATGGCATATAAAATTCTTCTATGAACCGGCTTTAAGCCATCTCGAACATCGGGTAAAGCCCGGGAGACAATAACGCTCATGGCATAATCAAGATATGAGACGCTCATCTCTTCCACAATTGGCTGGGGCACAACTAAGCCATACTCTGTTTTTTCCTGGCCGTTAACAATCTTAGGCTTAATTACTTGTGGCACTTCCTCCTTAGCTTGCATTTCTTCCTTTTTAACTGATTTACTTTCAGCCTCTTTTCCAACCATTTCTTTTTTAGTCTCTTTTTTTGTCGGCTTATTCAAAATTTTTGGGGCAACTTTCTTTACTGGCTTTACCGCCTTTTTCTTGGCCAAATCCAAGCCAACAGCTTTCTTTATTTCAGCCTTCTTCTTAGCTGGCTTTACGGCTTTCTTCGCTTTCTTTTTAGCTAGCTCCTTAGGTTTTTTATTATTTATTTTCTTCACCATATATTAATATATTTTTAAACTATGTAACAATTTTACCCCCTAGCAGCATAATCATATAACGATTAAATAATCTACTCAACTCCTAATCCGTCGTCAGAACTTTCTAACTTATTTTTTAATTTATCAATGCTTTCTATGCTTAATTCAATATCTTTACTTTCCGGCAGACCGTTTTCTGCTATTTCCTGCTGTTCTGGGTTAAACCCAGCGTCCGCAGATAGACCGCTTTCTACTGTTTCGTTTGTTTTCGCATTTTCTAATTTTTCTATTTCCTCTTTCACTTGACCCATTGTTTGGCTAAATTCATCCTTTATTTCACTCCAGTCAAATTGGCTAAATGTATCTTTCTCAACTCTTTTAAAACTGCTTCTTATATTTAAAATCCAAAAAAATAAAATGATAACCATAAAAAAAGTTACGCCTGCCCACATCATCAACTTTTTATCTCCCTCCTTGTCTTGCCCTGGTGGTAAAATAGGTTCAGCCTCAACTTTTGTAACTCTTAAAAACTCATCTTCATCAGATTTATTCCAGTCTCTACTAATATCTAATAACTCACTTTTTTTAACTCTTTTAATCGGGCTTTTCTTCCTTATACTTGTTTTTTTTGCTGCGATTTTTGGTTTAGTTTTCTTATCTTTATTTACTTTTTTCCTGGTCTTCTTTGCTTCTTTCTTTTTTCTTTTTATTGTCTTTTCTGTCATAAATTTAACGGATTTGTTGCCAAATGCGACATTCGGCAACATGCTCTTAACAATAAAAATCACTCATCATGAGTGCCTTAATATACCTAGATTGTAACAAGAAAAAATGAAAAAGTAAAGCCTTTTAAATCAATTTAATATTGATATGTTTAGTCCCTAAATGCTTGCTCTGTACATAGCTTGAATCTTCTACTAGCCTCTGGGCTGTGACTTTAATTCAAAAAAACTCTAAATAGCCCTTAGATGTTTTGAATGTTTTTAAAAAAATGTTATAATATAATTATCCACAGCGCAAAGAGGACTATGCTCCTCTTGCGTTTTTTATAGGCTTTAATTATCTATTCCTTATGCCGAAAAAATACAAAAAGAAAATCGCAATTTGCCATTACCGCATCGGTGGCACTGACGGAGTTTCATTAGAAATTGCTAAACACAAAAAAATTCTAGAAGACAATGGCTGCCAAGTAAAACTTATCGCCGGCAACCAAAGTAATGGCGCAAATTATATTATTAAAGAATTAGAATGGGATAACGACATAATTCCGGTAATAAAAGAGAACGGCTTTCTTTATTATAAGCGCCAGGATTTTGACAATAAAACATTTAAAGAAAAAATGAAGCTGGTGGCTGATAAAATTTATAAAAAATTAGTAAAAATACAAAGAAAAGAAAAGTTTGATTATATTCTTATCCATAATATATTTTCTTTTGGAGGGCATACTGCCGCGGCCAAAGCTTTTTATGACTGGATTAATAAATTTAAAATTCCCTGTCTAGCAACTCATCATGACTTTTATTGGGAAAATATAGAATACCATGCGCCGCGCAATAAATATCTTAAGAAATACATGGATAAATATATGCCGCCTCATTCTCCACTTATTGAGCATCTGGTTATAAATTCTCTGGCCAAGAAAGAATTAAAAAAAAGAAAAAGAATTAAGGCCCTTGTCTTCCCTGATATATTTGATTTTGATCAGCCTGCCTGGCAAAAGGATAAATACAATAAAAACTTTTTAAAACAATTCGGAATTAAGCCGTCTGATATATTTGTTCTCCAGGCGACTAGGGTTATCCCTAGAAAAGGTGTAGAAATTGCAATTGATTTTGTTAAAAAACTGCAAGAAAATATAAGTAAAATTAATGGCAGATTAATATATAATGGCAAAAAAATAAACGAACGGACAAAAGTGGTATTAGTAATAGCCGGCTATGCTGAAAATGAAAAGTACGATTATTTACTAAAAATAAAAGCTAAAACCCTTGACGAAAAAATCAATACTAAATTTATTTCTGAAAATATTAAAGCTGAAAGATCAACCAAGGGAGGTAATAAAATTTATTCTCTTTGGGATGCTTATGTCTATGCTGATTTAGTCACTTTCCCCAGCGTCTGGGAAGGCTGGGGCAACCAATTTATTGAAGCAGTCTTTGCTAAAAAGCCAATAGTTGCCTTTGAATACCCTGTTTTTAAAAAGGATATTAAAAAAGAAGGCTATAAAATTATTTCTTTGGGGAGTAAAATAGAAAAAAAAGACGAAAGAGACTTATATAAAATACCGCAAAAAAATATTAATAAGGCTGTAAAAAAATCAATTAAATGGCTCCTAAATAAAAAATTGAAAAAGAAATTAGATAAAAATTATCAAATTGGAAAAAAATATCATGATTTTAGGTTTAATAGACAAAATTGGTTGGTAATTTCATTTTTGATTTTTAAAATAATAATACCATCGGATGAAATTTTCTCGGTTTTCTTTGCTTAATCCCCTATGTATTTTTAAATTGTTTTTTAAATAAGAAAATTGAGATTC
>JBDRJA010000033.1:0-2047 GCA_043815345.1 Patescibacteria group bacterium
GGATCTTCTACGCCCTTTTTCTCGTAATCATATTCGGGAAAAAGAACCGGCTCTCTAAGTCTTTTTGAAACTTTATTATTTTTCAGCTGGCAGTAGCCTATGGAAGAAACCTTATTGTGATTACTTGCCCGGTAAAACATATGAGTGATACCATCCATTTGAATGCAGGCAGGGTTTAAAACACCTTCATTTTCGAATTCCAGATTTGTTTTTTTTAAAATTATTCCCTCGTTTTTAACTGTGACCATATTTTTTAATTCCCAAGTTAAGCGTAAACGCACATCACTTGCAGTGTACGTTCCTGCCTACCAGCAGGCGGGTCGCCAAATTATTTAAATGTTTTAATAATTACTCTTCATATAATACATTTCTTCTGATTATTATTCAATGCCCATCCAAAACTATTCGTTTGGATTTTCAGGTTTTACAATCTCAAAATAGATAAAAAAACTGAAAAACAAACTCCCTTAGTTAAACCCACAAGGCAAGGCATGAATTTTAAATGCTATTAATAACACAGCTGTTTAACAGTAAATAGCAGTATACTACTTTGTCGTGCTTACGGGATGTCTATTAACCTATGTGAATTTGCTCATATGTGACTAAATCTCCAAAACCTGTTTTTCAATATCGGAAATAAATATTAAAGCTAGATTTAATTTTCCTTTCTGCTCCGGCTCTCTTTTAAGTATTTCTTCTAAAGAATTTTTTATAATTGCAAAGCATTGGCCTAATACTTCTTTAGTATAATCATAATCGGCATTTTTAGCTTCATCATTATCCCTATTTTTATCAATGTACCAGCGATCGCAAAGCAGTCTATAGGTTTTCGCGGAAATTGTATTCGCGTACCAAAGCAAATCTTTTCCAGCATCAAGCTCTGGCCAGGCTTCAAGCCGATCATAGGCATCTTCAGCTAATTTATAAATATCAGATCGCCAAGCCATAACTTTTCTATAAAGAGGAAATTCATTAGGCCCAGGCTCTGTTTCAATATCATTTGTATCTAAATTATCAATATCAATCCCCAGGCGATTAACGTCTTTTTCTAGCATTTTAAACATCTCTTTAAAATCTCTGCCCACATCTTCCAAAGCCGCTTCCATTGTATTAGGATCTTCGCCCTTAGCAATATGTCCGGCTCGATCTTTATTTATTCTACCGCAGATTTTACAATCGTTGCGACCACAAGGCAGGCGTTTCCAGCTGCACTCCATCCATTTTGGCACTCTAAATGTCATAAGTTTAAATCTACTAATTCTAATTTTTCACTCAACTTCCTTTCAATTTCTTCTTGGTTTTTTGTTTCTTCAAGTTTTATTTTCTCTTTCTTACTAAATAGATTTTTATAATATTCCTTGCCCGCCTCTGGAGGGCTAGCGAAAATAATACCAATTCGCATGTCCCACATTCGCGGCTGCGGGTTGCCGACCGCGTGTCGCTAAAGCTATAGCGGCGGCGCAAGGCAATAACAATAATTCGCATGTGCCCCATTCGTAGTGGGGCTTTTTCACGCTAGTGAAAAATAACTCTAATTAGAAACTTGAAAATATTTATTGCTTCCATTCCAGCCGCTGGTTGGGGCTTCAAAAATCCCCTTGCCTCCGCTTGGCGTTGCTTCAGATATACCGGCCAAAGTAACTTCCTCGTTTTTATTTTCTAAATTTGCGTACAAAACACATTTATTATTTTCATCAACGATATAATAATAGTTTGAAGCGCTGTCGGTACCAGTTCTTGGGTCGCGAATATTATCGGTAATGTTGTTGGCGTATTCCGGGTACTTAACTTTAAATTCCGTTAATAATTCATTTAAGTCATACTCACCCGCTCCTTCCTCGGGGGTAAAGCAGCCCAAACTAAAAAACCTTCCAATTTGGTTTAAGTCGTTCTTGCGTTTAGCATCCCGCGCCCGGCCGGTTGTACCAAGAAGAGATACCGAAACAATCGTAGCTAAAATTCCAATAATAGCTATAACTGCTAAAATTTCAATTAAAGTGAAACCTAAATTATACTTTTTTATTCTCATTATTTTATGATTTAATAA
>JBDRJA010000034.1:0-7114 GCA_043815345.1 Patescibacteria group bacterium
AAAATATTACAATCACCCATGCTAATGAACAAATTTGGACAATCCAAGTTGATTTTGCATCGCCTAGACTTATTCATTAGATATTCTTAATCGCTTCGCGATTATGTTTACGAAACTTCGTTTCGTAATTCAAAGTAATTAAACTAAAGAAAAATCACTAATTATAAATTTATATTATGCTAACAATAAGATTATCCAGCATTGGTAAAAAAAATAAACCAATGTACCGCCTAACAATATCCGAAAAAGCGCGTGATCCTTATGGTCGAGCTTTGGAAATATTAGGTTCATATAATCCATATACAAAAGAATTAAAGGTAAAAAATGGTAGAATAGAATATTGGTTAAGCAAGGGGTCTGGTATGTCGCCTACGGTTAATAATCTTTTAATTGAAAAAGGCATAATTAAAGGAAAAAAAGTAAAAGCAACTAAAGCTAAAAGAGGAAAGAAAGGTGAAGAAGAAAAAAAAGAAAGTGTAGATAAAAAACCAGCTGAATCAAACCAGGAATCTGAAAAAAAATCAGAAGAAAATAAAAAGGACTCTTCTACAACCGAAGATAAACCAAAATTAGAGGAAATAAAGACTGAAAATAATGAAAAACCAGAGGAAAATACTAAAGAAAATTTGCCAAAACTAGAGGAAAAACAAGAAAAAATAGAAAAGACAGAATCTGATGAATCTGAAAAGAAAAATGACTAAACCTTGACAAATTTAAATAATATGTTATAATAATTAAATATTAGAAAATTGTCGTTTTTACATAATCGGCAAGGAATAATTATTAATAAAGAGCTCTTTCAAACCTGACAGATTTAATTAATAGCAAGTCAGTTTGGAAGAAAAGAAAAACACTATGGCAGGTAAAGAAAAAGACCAAGAATTCTTGGAGATTATCGTAAAATCCATTGTTGGCGTCCCTGATGCAGTATCAGTGGAAAGAACAGTGGACGAAATGGGTGTTCTATTGACCTTAAAAATTGACCCGTCTGATATGGGTTATGTTATCGGTCGAAGGGGACAAACAGCACAGGCTATGCGAACTTTATTAAAGATCGTTGGTGCTAAAAATAACGCTCGTGTCAATTTAAAGATTTATGATCCAGAAGGAGCTCAAAGACCAGCTAGAGACAGAAATGCCACGGCTGACGTTGACACTTCATCTGTTGACGACTTAAAAATCTAAAACAAAACTTAATCAAATATTCAGAAAGCCACAGTAAATTAAACTGTGGCTTTCTGTTTATATGATATAATGATATTAGTTACTCAGTGAATTAGTTACTTAGTTTTTATTTGTTTACAATTCACTTATTCGCAGATTAGCATCACGTCTATGAACTTCCACCTTATAACAATCTTCCCAGATATTTTTAACTCTTACTTTTCTGAGAGCATTCTTAAGCGCGCCCAAGAAAAAAAACTTATTAAAATTAATATCCATGATTTAAGAAAATGGACTAAAGATAAACATAAAACCGTCGATGATGCCCCTTATGGCGGCGGACCGGGTATGATAATGAAAGTTGAACAAATCCATAAGGCTATAAAGAGCTTAGTTGGAGTAAGGCGTCCTCGCCTGCGACCTACGCCAAGTAGCAAAAGAAGTAAAATAATTCTATTGTCAGCCAAAGGTAAAAAATGGAATCAGCAGCTTGCTAAAAAATATTCTAAGTTAGATAAGGTTATTCTAATATGCGGTCGATATGAAGGAGTTGACGAAAGAGTCAAAAAATTTGTTGATGAAGAAATATCTATTGGGGATTATGTTTTAACAGGAGGAGAGATTCCAGCTATGGTAATTGTTGATTCAGTTGCCAGGCTACTTCCCGGAGTTTTAGGAAATAAAGAAAGCGCTAAAGACGAATCTCATTCTACTCCCGGGCTCTTAGAATATCCTCAATATACAAGACCTGACGTTTTTGAAGTAAATAATAAAAAATTTAGGGTTCCAAAAATTTTGCTTTCTGGAAATCATAAAAAGATTGAAGAATGGAGAAAAAAACATAGTTCACCCTGTTAAATCAATGTCTATATTAGTGGCTTTTAACTCCAATAAATTTACTTTGTAACTATTTAACAAAATCAACGGCTTTATTTAACAGGATAAAAAAGTAAAATAAAATATATATAAATAACTTTCAATAAAAGAAGGCAACCAAGCGCTTGGTCGCCTTCTTTATTTTATAAAATCAAGAACATTTGTTTGATTTAATAGTTGAAAAGACAAGACTAAAATATTGACAATTTACTAAAAATAGACTATTATAATATACTAATCTACCAATTATTATATATAGCAAAGTTCTTTAAAAAAATATCATTCTTACCTATTTTATCAGTAATTTTAGCTAGAATTAATAATCAAGTAAGTGAGAAATGATATAAAAAAATAATAGTAAAACTTCAAAGGAGGAAATATAATGAAAAGCTGTAAAATAATATTTATTATGTTGTTTCTGGCATTCTTTGTAGTTAGTTGCGCTAACATTGATAAAGAGAAACAATTGGTTGCGACTAATTATGCAAAGAAGAAGCAGGATAAAGCCGCGAACAATGCTGAAACTGATTTTGAAACCAAAAACCTAAAGAAGCGTTATTTAAAACTTGTTACTACAAAACTTTCTATAAATATTACAGAGGCTCTTGAGCAAAACGATAAACTAGTAACGGAAAAGGGGTTTATGGGATATGTGGTAAATCATTCTAAAAAATGGGTTACCATAAGAATATTCGGCAATGAAAATAGATCATTTCGATTAGAGCCAAATACATATACAAACAAAAGTAGATACAATGCCAAAGCGGTCTACTTAACTCCTGGGATTTATTGTGCCACGCTAAGGAGGCAAGGGCAATCAACAGAAACACTTTTAGGCTACTTTGAAGTTAACGGCGAACTAAAATTATACGGCGACAATTACTGTTTCTGGTTCGCCTACGCGGACTAATTTCTGTGGTCCTCTCTACTTACAAAAAGAGAGCGTACAATTTCTATACTGTACGCTCTTTTAAATTATATAAAAATAAATTAAACTTTTTAACCAACTCCTCCACCGCCGCCACCCGACCCCGCCCAATCAATAGCATTAAAGACAAAATAGGTAATGGCGTAAGCCGAAACTACAATCAGTAAACCAATAATCGCCCGCCTAATCTGGGCTAGTGATTCATCAACCTTTTCTTCATTTCCCCGCGCATTCATATATTTATAACCGGCGGTAATAATTAAAATTATAAAAACAATTCCAAGCATTCCTAAAAAAGCCTGAATAATTACAGCCATAACATTGCCTATGTCTGTTACCTCAAATCCTGCCCCTTGGTTAAAAGCGCCCATTTGCTTATTTCCGGTTCCACTTGGATTTAAATCCTTAGGATCCTTTAATAAAGCGGCTTTTACAGTACTGAAGCCTACTATAAATAGCATTAAAATAGTTAATAAATAGTTTATATATTTTTTAAAATACTTCATTTTATTTAACTCTAACCAATTAAATTAGTAAAGACAAAATTCCAAATAGCATAAGAGCCAACGACGATCAAGAGGCCGATAACAGCATGCCTTATGGTAGCTAATCCTCTAGTAACTCTTTCTTCTTCTCCTCGCGCATTCATATAAGTATAGCCTCCGTAGATTGTTAAAATTATAAAATATATTCCTAGAATACTTAAACAAGCATTAACGGCTAGGCCAATTATTTCAGACATTCTATAACCCGTGGCAGGAGCATAAGGACCGCTTGTTTCTCCGGCTTTTTCTAGTTCATTTCCAATATTTACTTCGCTCGCTAAACAAACTTGAGCAGACACAATTGCAAAAAATAATATTATTATTAAGTACTTAAAAATTTTCATAATTATTATTATGCTACTAAATTTAAAATATTTTTATCAATAATATAAGTATAAACAAATTGAGTTATGGCGTAAGCCGCAATTACAATTACTAATCCGATAATCGCCATCCTGATAATATCCTGCGCTTTTCTCATTTTCTCTTCTTCTCCCCGTCCAGTCATCCAGGTAAACCCGCCGTAAATCATTAAAACTAAAAATATAACTCCGAGCAAGCTTAAAACAGCCGTAATAATAGTGCCTATTATTCCTGAAATTGATGTGGCATCACCATATTCCTTAAAACTTCCTCCAGCTACCGCATTTAATCTTTTTAAAGCATCTGTTTCTTTGGCAAACACAAAATAAGGTAGAACTAAAACCCCTATTAAGCAAACTAATATTATAATTTGTTTTAATATTTTAGACATACATCTTAAAATTATTTTAATGTTGTCCCTCCTATTTTATCAATAACTAAATAACTAATAGCATAAGCCATTAAAACAATAACTAAGCCAATAACCGCCGCTGTAATTATATTTCTTGCTTTAGTAGCCTGCTCTTCGTTGCCCCGCGCCGTCATCCATAAATAGCCGGCATATATCATTAAAACTAAGAATATAACCCCAAGGAAAGACAAGGCTATTTGAATAACTATGCTAACTATGTTTTCAGGCTCTACTAATGTGTCATAACCTGCTCCGCTCTCTCCGGCTGTCTTATCTAAATGATCACTATCAAACGCATTCTGCAAATTAGCTGCCTGGACACTGCTCGTAAAAGTTAAAACTGTTACTAGTGAAACAACTATTGCTAATATTAAAAAATATTTTTTTTTATTTTTAACCAGCATATTCTTTTACTATATAAAAATTATACATCAACCAAGTTATGGCATAAGCTGCTAAAATAATAGCCAATCCTATTAAAGAGTTTCTAATAATAGTTTTTGCTTTTTCTATTCCTTGATCATTACCCCGAGCCGTCATCCAAATATACCCTCCGTAAATCATTAAGACTAAGAATATAACCCCTAAAAAAGATAAAATTACTCTAATAACTAAGCCTATTATTATTGGCAGGTCACTATTTAAGGTTAAATGGCCAGTACCGCCAGCAGTATTTTTTAGCCCATCGCTAAAGCTATCAGCTACGGCATAATTAATACCTATATAAAACCAAACATTGCCTATAATAAGTATAAATAAAATAATTACTAAAATTCGTTTTATCATATATATTAATCTGTAGGCGGTCCTGCGGCCGGCCCTAAACTTGCTCCGCCTATCCTGCTAATCACAAAATAACTAATAGCATAAGCGGCTAATACAATTACTAGCCCAATAATTGCCGCTGTAATCGTATTTCTTGCTTTAGTGGCCTGTTCTTCATTGCCTCTCGCAGTCATCCATAAATAGCCGGCATATATCATTAAAACTAAGAATATTACACCTAAAAAAGAAAGAGCAATGCTTATAACTACACTAATTAAATTTAACTCAGCCGGAGCACCGCTTAAATTCTCTGTTTCATAACCCGCTTCTTGTCCGGAAAAAACAACATTCATCCACCAGCTGTCTAAATTTTCCGCTAAAACTAAATTAAACGGTAATAAAATAGTTATTAATAATATTATATATAATATTTTTCTCATAATCAGTATCAGTTATCAAAATATTGCAAATTTCCGCTATGAAACGCATAAACAGCGAAATTTGTTATGATAAATGCGGCTAATGCTATAAATACGCCAATAAGAGCGTTTCTAATAATAGTTTTTGCTTTTTCTGTTCCTTGATCATTACCCCGAGCCGTCATCCAAATATACCCTCCGTAAATCATTAAGACTAAGAATATAACCCCTAAAAAAGATAAAATTATATTAATAACTTTACCAATTTTTCTTGCTAGCGGTTCGGCTAATGTCTGATTTTTTAAAGTATCAACATCATAACCTATTTCTTTGCCAGATTTTTCCAAACCCTGCTTAAAAGTTTCAGCTGTAACTATATTAATATTAACAGAAAGAGCCAAACTATTAATAACAAGCGTACTTAACAAAATAACTAATAACTTTGACATTGTGATCTATTTATTAACTTAAATTCAGAACTAATAGAATATTATTAAACTGCTTTTAAGCTAACTTACTCCTAAAGCACCGCCAAGATAGGCGGTAATTGCGTAAGCCGCTAAAACAATAACTAACCCAATAATCGCCGAGTAAATTAAATCTTTAGCTTTTGTAACTTCCTGCTCATTTCCGCGAGCAATCATCCAAATAAATCCGCCGTAAATCATTAAAAGAAAAAATAAAATTCCTATAAAAGCAAGCCCGGCGCCGACGATTTTACCGATTTTAGTTGAAAGTGGTTCTGTTATATTAGTAGGAATAGTTTCGCCATCTCCGAATCCTACTTTCGCCGTTTCGTCAAGACCAGTATTAATGGCCATTACTCCTTGTACAAAAACACTAAAACACAAAAACACTAAAACAAACGTCATTAAGTACATTATATATTTTTTTTCAGTTCTAAAACTCAAATTACTCATACAAAATAATAATCTACACTTTTTTAAAGTGTTTTTGTGTTTTTTGTGTTAAAGAATTATTACAATATATTCTATCATTAAAACAATTAAACGATTTCTAGAATATTTTCCCCATTTTTATGTTTGATTTTAAGTAGTTACATCAACTAATACTCCGAGTACAAAACTAGCAATTGCATATGATGATACTACAATTAGAAGACCGATAATACCGGAAATAATTAATTTTCTGGCTTCGGTTACTTTTTCGTCACTACCGCCAGCCATCATCCATTTAAATCCCCCAATTAAAACAAGAGCTAGGGCTATTATGCCTAAAAAACCCAAAGCCACATTTATAATCATGCCTGCAATTTCCCTTGGATCACTTGGATCAGCGTCAAAACCTGCCGCACTCTGAACATCGGTTTCTTTGCCCCCCCAAAGCGTAGTCTCATCTAAAGCATTTGCTTGATAAACCGGTAAGGCTAATGAAAAAACAGGCACTATAACTAATACAATTAATAAAGCGCCCATTAAATGTCTAAATAACTTTTTTTTCATAATGCTATAAATTAATTAAGTGTTAAAATTAGGCATAGCTAATTACTTTGAATTACGAAACGAAGTTTCGTAAACATAATCGCGAAGCGATTAAGAATATCTAATGAATAAGTCTAGGCGATGCAAAATCAACTTGGATTGTCCAAATTTGTTCATTAGCATGGGTGATTGTAATATTT
>JBDRJA010000035.1:0-9829 GCA_043815345.1 Patescibacteria group bacterium
TTTGTAAATATCTCTTTCTGGCGAAGCCAGATATCACTTGTTAAGTGAAGTAGCCCTTAGATAGTCTGCGGATTATGTAGGGGCTTTTTTATTTATCAGAATATGGATTTGGTATGTGCTTTTGGGCTATTTCATTTAACATTAGGTATATCTGAAGTTTTTGGCTCTTTTCATTATTATACGTAATAAAGAAAAAAGAGGCAAAAATTTGGGAAAATCTCGAGCTGAGAGATTTTCCAGACATACTTTGTTAGGCGAGGGTTCGTTTTCATCTTCGTAATAAAGAAAACGAAAGCGCAGCGTCCCCTTGAGTATTTTTCAGAACTTAAATTATTTTATTTCAAATGCTGTTTCTTTGAGTAAATAGTTATTATATTTAAAATTAATATTATATTTTCCCGGTTTTAGGTTTGAAATTTTTCCCTTTATTTCAGATGCACAATTACACATTGCCATTATATCAGATTCAAATTTTTCGTTGATAGTTAACTCGTTTCTCCATTTCGTGTATTTCAATTTTAAAAAATCATTAATAGCACAATTGTCATTTCTGATTTGTGTAAAGTGCATAGTATTACCTTCAAGCGTGATATCAATTGAGTCTTCTTTTTGCGGCTGAGTTTTATCACATTCCTCTATTTGGTAAGTAAAATTTCTAGAAATAAAATAATTATAGGTGTAGTAAGCGCAAGTAACTACGATAATTATTAAAATAATTGTAAGTATTATTTTACGTTTCATAATTTAAGTTCTTAAAAATATTTCGCCTAACGTTTGTTGTATCTGAAGTTTTTCGCAGCCGCAGGTGGAGAAAAATTTGGGAAAATTGCGGGCTGAGCAATTTTCCAGATACAACTTGTTAGGCGAGGGTCGGCAGAACGGAGTGGAGCCGAAGCGCAGCGCCCCCTTGAGTTGTGCTTATTTTTTCTTTTTAATCACCCAGATTAAATGTTTTTACAATATTTTCTGGGGTCACAGAACAATTATCAACACCACTGTTGTAATAACTAATTGTATAATACGTAATGTCATTTTTGGTTTCAAGGTAAACTAGTTCTGTAGTAACATTTTCAATTTCATCTAACAATTCTTTATTAAATTCAGTATCATTAATAATTACTTTTGTGTTTAACTTAGATATAGTGTTTAATCCACGACCCACTCTGGTCGGTAAAATCCAAACTGAAATTTTACAATTATTATTTGAGTTATTATTTTGTTTGATTACAAGAGGGTCTCCCAGATTGATCGGCTCTTGTATTATTGCCCAATCTACGGGATGCGATATACTAAACTTCATATTCTTATTAAGGTAAACCAGCCAGCCATCTGTACTTGGCTTTATGTTAATAGCGTCCTTCGTTTGATTATTAAGAATAGTATTATTTTTTGTAGGATTGCCGTCATTTTGTTGCTCATTAATTTGGATTGGTTGTTTACTGCATCCTACAATTATAAATAATACAAACAAGATGTATATTATAATTATGTTTCTCATAGTATTGTTAAAATAAAGATTAAAAAGAAAAAATAAGCACAATTTCGTCTAACTAGCGTTATATATGAAGTTTCTAATTTCTGGCATGATACATTGTATATTATAATCATCATGACAGAAATTAGAAATTTGCGGAATATTGCGGGCTGAGCAATTTCCCATATATAACCTGTTATGTGACCCGACGACCCTCCTTGTTAAGTTTAATAGGGGAGGAGAGCGCAGCGGGGCTCTGAGTTGGCGAGAAAGGGCGCCGGACAGAACGGTTCAGACCGAATGAATTAGAATAAAGCGATAAGCGGAGGAATAATTCATTTGGTCTCTATATTTTTATATATAGTTTATAATATACTACGTATATATAAACATATATAAAAATAGAGCCAATTTATTTCCGTATAATGCCATTATACGAAGTCAATTGTCAAACCGTTCTGACTGTCTCACCTTTGAACGCTTTCCCGCCAATTTCACATAACGTTTAGTATATCTGAAGTTTTTGATATTCATTATATATTTTATAATTATATCAAAAATTTGGGAAAATGGCGGGCTGAGCCATTTTCCAGATATACTTTGTTGTACGACCCGAACCTTATCTTTTTATACATTATAGCCTTAAATAATTTATAAAAAGATAAGGATGAGAGCGTAGCGGGGCAAGGATTTGCTTTTGTTGTAGGTTTAAGTCGCGTATACATTAAAATATACATTATAATGTATACAGCGCAAATGACTTTGAAAAGCAAATCCGCAGAGTAAATTTTTTATCTCGTCTTAGTCGCAATTAGCTTTGTCTAATTGAAAAGAAAATTTGTTTTTTTCCGTTTTGGGCAAAGGGAAGAGGGGAATTAAAGGGGTGAATTCCCTTTGCCCAAAACTCCTTGTTATTTGTTTAATATAATTTTTTTGTCTTCTTGAAGGATATGCTCTAAAATTTGTTTATTTGTGGCAAACAAATCTTTAGCATGTCGTATAGTTCTACGATTTATACCAAAAATTTTTTCACTACGTATTGGTGTATATATTAAATCATATTTTATCTTCCAGCTCGCTCCCAATAGTGTATCCGGGGTAATAGGAAATGTTAATTCAACATCTTCATGTTTTAATCCAGCAAGACTACCTGTTGCAAGCGGTCCATATTTTTTCTCGGCTTCTGGGCGACAAAGTCTAACAGGGTCATCAGAAGATATAAATGAGTCTTTTGGTGCTGTAAAAAATACCCATTTCATGTTTACTATATATCCCAAGCTATATTCAGAAAGATTCATTGAACTTACCGCAAATCGTTGATTAAAATTTTTTAGTGTTTTTTTCATATCGTCCAGTTTATAAGTTCTTCCATTTCCACTAGCAGGTAAAGAGGCTTCTTGAAATTTCTTGCTCTGTTTAAAACTTCCCATCCAATTTATAATATCTTCATAAGATTTTCTAAACCACTCCCTTCTGCCTCTTACTCTGCAAAATATTATAGAAACATAATATGCAAGAAGTAATTTTTCTTCGTTATTAAGAATTTCTCGTTCTTTTATTTTGCCATTAATTATCTTAAATACCTCGCCTTCAATAACAGATAAACTGTCTTCTATGATTAATGAGCCGTTAACTGTATTATAATGATTCTCTTTGCAAATATTATGCGGGCTAGTTTCATATATTCTATTTTGTGGTGTAAGAACACAGACTTGATTTTTTGAGTTACAAAAATTTCTTAAATATGCCTCACTCAGCCAATGGTGGCCAATTTTTTTCTTACTCATACCTAACTAATTATTCACAAATTATTTATCTTATTCTTGATGGGCCGAACAATTTCCTCAATTTTTTCTTTATTAATATTAATTGTCTACCCCTCAAAGCCGAAAAAAATCTTAATTCGGGGGTAAGGTAGTTTTAAAGTACACTTAAACCTTAGAAATGAAAAACTACTCTGAAAGTTTTGGTATATTTAGTAATTTTCTAATTTCTTCGAGATTTTCAAGATTTTTATCACTCGAATTTTCGCCAAATACTCCAAAATGTAAATCTATTAAAAGCTTGGATGCTTGTGATACATTTTTATCCGCCTGTTTACTTCTAAATATTAATTGCTTGCGACACGATTCTAAGTCGCATGACAATTGGAGTAATTCTTGTGAGCTAGCTTGCAATCTTTCTATGGGATGGGCACTCTTCCCTGGAACTTTAATTATTTTAAAATAAAATTTTAATCGATTATCAATTTTTCCAAGGATTTCTCTGTATTTATAGATTTTCTCAAGAATAAACATTTGGATTATTTGTCCAAATATATAAATAAGTGTCCCGGAAAGAACTGTTTGAAAAACAATATTTGAAAACATTTGATTAATGGTTATAAAATATTAATTGGTAATATTAATTTATATTTGCCCATATAGTTTATTTAATTTCTCCGACATCAATCTTTCTAATATCGGTATTAGTAATCCCAAGCCCAAGTTCTCTCATAACTCTGAATGCGTCAGCAGGTCTATTAAGATAATAACCTTTTAGATTATTGGGGTTAATATAATACGCTTCGCCGTTTTGTTCAACGTCCAGCATAATTTTGCCAGATAATCGGCTAGGAAATTTAGAGTTGAGATAATTGCTAAGTTCGCTGTGTTTGATACCAAGTCCTAAATTTCTCATAATACTAAAAGCGTCTGCTGGTCGGCCTAAATAATATTTTTTCTTGTCATCCGGATATACATACCACCCTTCGCCGTTTTTCTCAACTTGTAATAAAATCTTTCCGTTCATTCTTTTTGATAGGTTATTATCTATTTTTGAAATTAACTTTTTTTCTTCTGCTATAACTTTTTGGCTTTCCGTTTCAGTTTTAACATTCACCTCGTCCCCGGTAACAAATAAATCCAAAGAATCAAGCGCGTTTAAATCAATATCATCCAATATGGCCGAAACTCTTGAATAATTATTATTGTTACTATTGTTGTTATACGCCACAGAATTATTAAGCCAGCTATTAACTTTGTTTACCGATAGCAGATAACCCATTGAATTTAAACTGCCTTTAACTACGGCGGTTGGGATACCTATAAATGAACCATTTTTTAAATAAGCTCCGCCCCCTGAATTGCCGTGTTCAATTATTGCAGTAGTTTTTAAATAATTGCCATCAACTCCGCTAAAATCTCCGCTGGTGTAGGTTATATTAGTGCCGAATTTTGCCGGATAGCCGTAGGTAGTGAGTATTTCTCCTAACTTAATGCTACTGCTGTTGCTTTGAGATATACTAATTGAAGTCAAATTTTTATTACTTGGATTTCTTAATTTTAAAACTGCCACATCAGTATCGCTGGAAACTTTATAAATATCAGCGATTTGTCTATCACCAAAATATGGTTCATCGCCGTAGTTGTCTATAAATCCGACTAAACAACCATAGGTGCCGTCAATTACATGTTTGTTTGTTAAAATTAAACCAGTTGAATTTATGACTGTACCCGAACCCTGACTGGCCATAGTTTTACTAACAGGGCAAATAAGTTTAACAGTTGATTTTATAATTGAGTTTTGGTTGGCTATTCCTAAATCCTCGGATGGCGTTTGTTGTTGCGGTTGGTTTGGCGCTTCGCAATATTGAGATGTTGCCGGAGCTGCCGTTTCTGCGGACGGGCAATCATGAGTTCTGCTGCAACTTCTCGCTTGGACTCCTTGGGGTGAACAAGATCCCCAATTGCCACATTCCCAAATATCCTGCGAGCAGGCTATGTAAGTACATGATTGAGTTATGGCCGGCGATTTAGTACCGCCCTCGCAGTTGGTTTTACTGCAAGAACGTGTTTGTGTACTATTTAAAGAGCAAGAGCTCCAAGAGCCACACGACCAATCACTAGAAGTACAGACCGGAATATATGTACACGATTGTGTAGTCATCGGCGATGCTACTCCTCCTTCGCAACTTGAGATTTTATTGCAGACCCTTGTTTGTTGATCGGTTAAGGAACAAACACTCCAATTATTACACGACCAAGAGTTTTCATTACAACTTGGCGGTATATAAACGCACGATTGAGTGGTAACTGGTGATGGAGTATCGGCAAACCGACAATCTAAAGTTTTGTTACAACTTCTTGATTGTTGTCCTTCTAATGAGCATGCGCTCCAATTACCACATGTCCATGTATCAAGATTACAACTTGGGCTATATAAAAAAGAACCGCTCAAAAAAGGATCAGCGCAAATGTAGTGTGTTCCTTCACCAACGGCTGTATAATATTGAATTCCTCCATGTATGCCATTTTCTACAAGGTTTGAATGATATATAGATAAAGCTAGACTATCTTTAGTAAAATTTATATAATCATTTTGTCCTACTTTATATAAAAGTTTACTTTCAATATCGTTAGGTAAGATAATTTCAATTTTTGTGTCGGTCCAACTAATTATTCCACTGTCTTTTTCAAGCATTCCTGCTGAATATATTGTTCCATTTCTTATTAATGAAATGTCTATGTATCTGTCATTTATATAATATCCCGAAGATGGCCAAGTCCCAATCATGGCTGTCTTCAGTTCTCCAAAACCATAACCATTAATAATCAAAGAGCCACCAATTGAAACCGCAGTTCCGGGTGAAATTGAGGTAATTTTTGCATTAGGTTCATCACAATCAGAGGCTGAAGATATAGCGAAAGACGGCGATGCTATTAAAAAAAACACAACAACAAAAATTAGAATTAAAAAAATTGTAAACTTTTTTCTCATATAGTTAAAATTAATAATAAATCGTTTTCGTAGCGGAGCGGAGAAAATTACATATTTCCCCTTTTAAATAAATAAAAAAATCAAATTTTCGTCGTTTTTAATCTGTAAAAACTCTAATATTAGTATAGATAAAAAATTAATTTCGTACAACGTAGAGTATATCTGAAGTTTTTTGGAGCGGAGCGGAAAAAAAATTTGGGAGAGGGGCGAGCCGAGCCCCGATCCAGATATACTTTGTTGTACGACCCGAAGACTCAATTTTTATTCCTTGTCAATATTATTATTTATAAAAATTGAGGGTGAGAGCGCAGCGCGGCAAGGATTTACTTTAGATGAACGTGTTAAAAGAAATATATATTAAAATAACTTTGAAAAGTAAATCCGCAGAGTAAATTTTTTATCTCGTTTTAATAACTCTAAATCTTTTCTGTAAGAAAAGAAAATTTGATTTTTTTCGTTTTGGGCTTCGGGAAGAGGGGAATTAAAGGGGTGAATTCCCGAAGCCCAAAACTCCGCAATCTTTTAATGAAATATATTTAAAAATTGTTTTTTATGTCATGCTCGCGATTGGGATGATGACACTGGCCGCCATGACGGCAATAATTATAAATAACAAGACCCAGAAGATAATTTTGTTTTTTCTCCACAAATATCCCAGAACCGGGAAGAATATAAAAAGAACCGGCCACCATCTATACATGGCCTGATTAATCATAAAATCAACATAACTAATTCCTCCGTTCTTATAGTACTTAACTAATGCATTAAAAAAACTACTAGTATAATCCCGTAACGGATAAAAAGACGAGGATGAAAAAACTCGTGCTGGATAAACAATAAAAAGAATAACGAATGATTCGAATATCAGACCAAGGAGAAGGTCATGTATAAAAAATTTAAAACCGCGTTTATTCTTGTTAAACAGGATGAAGACTACGGCTATAAACACCGCGGCCAGTATAAAATATATAAAAACCAGCCGGTCAATATTTAAAACCGGGTTGAAATACAAAAAGCACGCTTTTCTATATGAAGTAGATATACCGAAATAATTAAATTTTTCATTGGAATTATCGATTGATTCGCAAACAGTCTTTTCTTTTTTATCCAAGGCCAGTCGAAGCAAGCAACGATGAGATTCTCCGGATTGACCGCAGGCCCCGATATAATCACTCGTGCTTCTACCGGTACTTTTAGCGGGGTCGTATATTTCTTTTCTCGCCTCAAGAGTTTTAAAAAACTCAAAATTGGCCATACATTCATCCCGCGCCTTTTGGTTAGATGCGGAGTCACAAAATGATATTTCCTTGATATCCTCATTTTTCAAAATACCGGCTATACAGGGGTCGAACCATGATTCACCAAGACCTGCGCAATTATCTAGGTTGTTTGATTCAATAGCCGCCTTTAAATAGCAATTGGTTTTAGCCATCTGATCACCATAGGCCGAAGCACAGGGATGGTCCTTATTGTCTATAAAGTCGGTAGTTATGTCGTTTGTGGCTTGATTAAATATTTCTAATGATGAACGATCGTTAAAATTAAAATTATTTGGATCTGCATTCGGTATTTCTTTGTTGTGCCAATTGGAGAAAACATGATTAGCGTCTTTGGAATAAGTATTATTTACGATTTCAAATGTATTTATTTCAGCGTTTTTTACGACAATTATTCCCTCCGGATTTGTATAATTAACCAGACTGGTACAGTAAACCCTATCTTTGTCTTTAATATAATAATCCCAGTAAGCGTGCGGAATTATTCCAAAAGTATTTGGATCGACTCCGCCAAATTTAGTAATATTAACGCCCTGATAATAAATACTTCCTTTATCTCGGGCATAGCCCTTTTTCAAAAAAGTGAAAGTAGCTATATTAAAAATTGTAATTTCCTGTCCGTAAAAATAAGCATTTTTATTATCTTTAGCGTATCCGACGCCTAATACTTCAAATGTTCTTTGGTCAGCATCTTCGATTTTAGAATTTTTAAAGTAGACAAATTTTTCATCTTTAGAATAACCATCGCCCAAATTCTCACCAATGATTTTAATGGGAACGACACATTCGGTTTGACTGCCCGGACCGCATTCCTCCGCTAACGCAGCTGATAAAGAAAAGAGTAATAATATTAATAATAAAATATATAGCTTTGTTGTTAAATTTTTTTTGGTATTTTTAATCATATGACGGGGGGGTCGGCGAACAGGGTAATTCCGGAGTATCGCATACCCCCTTGCTTTAAAAATTTGTTTTTAAAAATTATTTTTTATATATTGGATTATATAACCCACGATAATAGCGGTAGCAATTAATATAAGAAAGCCTCTTGTCGCTAAATTCCATACAAAATGTAAGGGTTTATTTAATTTTACCAGCGGTTTTTCTTGAAAATATTCATTTTGCTCAATTTTTTTATCAATACCTAGAATTTTTTTAGCTTGAGACAGCTTTAATTCAGGCACGTATATTTTTATTTCATGATATCCGATATATCCATAGGCTGATAAGTTTTGCGACAGTTCTTTTTTAAAATCTATTTCATTATTTTTAAGCCTTAAATACACACTGTTTATTTCCACCTCGTTATAAGTGTTTAAATAGATATATTTTTCAGTCATGTTTTTTCCAACTATTCCAAAACTTCATTGTAAAATAAGTTACAAAAATATAGTGCAATGCGTAAGGAACAGTTTTTATAAAATAATCAAACCAAATCTTTGCTGTACTAATTGGCTCATAAGGCATTGGTAACCCGGAGGGTGAAATTTGTGGTTTTATTATTGTGAATATTGCTATTCTTTGAAATAATGGAATAAGCAACAATACAACGAATATCCAATATAATATTAATGCCCAACGTTTTGATATTAAAATACCAATTCCTGATAAAATAATACTAAGACCTCCAATAAGAATAATAAGTGCGCCTCCAATTACAAAAAAATTTGGTGTAAAAGTTATTATTACTTGTTTAAGGTAATATAAAACGTAAGCTCCCTGAATGAACAGGAAAAATGGAACTATTTTTTGCAAGATATTTCGAAACATATTTTTTTAGAAAATAATTAATAAATAAATCGTTTTCGCAGCGGAGCGGAGAAAACACCTTGTTTCCCCTCGTTAAATAAATAAAAAATCAAATTTTCGTCGCGCTCAAATCACTAAATATTAAAATCTCCACTAAGATAAAAAATTTATTTCGCACAACTAATCCGAATATGAGAAGTTCTAACCGACTCATTATTACAGTTAATAATAAAAGAGGTTAGAATTTGGGTGAAAGGAATTTGCGCTCATTCAGAATTTAATTAAGGCAAATTCCTGTAACCTCATATTCCGGTGTTATGTGCTGTTAGCGGGAAAGGGTGCTGGATAAAACGGTTAGAGCGATTAAATTACGTTTAAGACAAAATTAGGGAAGTAATTTAAGCCGCTCTCTATATTTTAAATACATATTATATAAATATACGTAGTATATTAATAATATGTATTTAAAATAGAGCCAATTTATTTCCGTATAATGCCATTATACGAAGTCAATTGTCAAACCGTTTTGTCCGTTTAAGTCCTTTCGCATTTCCCGCTAATTGCATATAAC
>JBDRJA010000036.1:0-11772 GCA_043815345.1 Patescibacteria group bacterium
TTTGTAAATATCTCTTTCTGGCGAAGCCAGATATCACTTGTTAAGTGAAGTAGCCCTTAGATAGTCTGCGGATTATGTAGGGGCTTTTTTATTTATCAGAATATGGATTTGGTATGTGCTTTTGGGCTATTTCATTTAACAAGTTATATGTGAACTTGTTGTTTTTTTATTGAAAATTAGTTAAAATATTATTATAAATATGTAATCAGGATAAGTTATGAATACAGTGAAGAATCAAAGAAGTACTGTCTTATCTAGAGATCCAATATTTTATTTAGAGCAAGAGATGAGGTTACGTAATTTTAGCCGAAAAACAATTAAGGCTTATTTGTATTATAACAAGGAATTACTGAAATTTGCAAGTTATAAAAGTCCGAAAGAAATAAATAGGCGGGATATTAAAGATTATTTGGATTTTTTAATAAGAAATAACAAATCGCAATCCACAATAAATTTAGCTATAAATGCTTTTAAGTTCTATTATAATCAGATAATGCAAAGAAAATTTTTTGGTAAGGGATTGGGTATAAAAAGGCCTAAAAAAGAGAAAAAATTACCTACGGTTTTGTCTAAGGAAGAAATAGCAAGAATGATAAATGCGGTTGAAAATTTAAAGCACAAATTAATGATCCAGATATTGTACAGTTCTGGTCTGCGAGTTAGCGAATTAGTTAATTTACGCATAAATGACATTGATTTTAATCGTAAAATACTTATAATTAAAGGAGGGAAGGGTAAAAAGGACCGGATAACTATAATTTCCAGAATCGTCTTGGACAATATACAGAAATATTTGCGTGAATTTCAACCTTTAGAATATTTGTTTGAAAATTATCATGCGGGTGGTAAATTATCAACGCGGTCAGTTCAGAAAGTTGTAACTGACACCGCTCGGATAGCCGGTATAAATAAAAATGTAACAGCCCATACCTTGCGTCATAGTTTTGCTACTCACTTGCTTGAGCAGAATGTAAATTTAAGGTATATTCAATCATTATTAGGCCATGCCAGGCTTGAAACAACTCAAGTTTATACCAAGGTGGCAGTTAATAAATTTAATGAGATAAATGATTTATTAGGTTATGAATAAATTTAGAAATAAATTAAGAATATTTTTGTGGGCTGGACTAGCCATAATTGTTAGCTGGCTTTTATATATGGGAGTAGTGCCAAGCGGAAAAATTAGCTATGTTTATGATTTTAGCAAGCCCAGCCGGTTTATTGGAAAATTAACGCCAGAAGATAGGGTGGGGTTTATTGAAGATGGAAAGCAGAAAATAATCGGAGAGCCGGTTTATTTTTCCTTGCGGACTCCGAGAAAGTTTAATAAAGCAAAATTAATTTTAAAGTATAAAAATGATAGGGATTTACCAATTGTTGAGACAGGCGTTTTAGTTGATAAAACAATTTGGCGGTATGATTTAAAGCCGATTGAGAATAATATAATTGACCAGCTGGTTATGGTTTGGGAGGTAATTAATGAAGACGGAGTTATGTTTTTGCAAAGAGAAAAAAAATTTGGAAGCGTAGAGGAATTTTTGGATAGCCTGCCAAAGAGAAATGAAATTGCTTTATATAATTTTGATTTAAATTCTGAATTTATTTTTGAGAATTATCAGGCAATTACAGAGAATACGGAGTTTAGCTCCGGGTACCCGGAGCTAAATTCCGTACAATTACGAGGCCCGTATCAGTTTTATACCTATATAAAAAATGAAGAACTGGATTTCAATTTTTCATTTTTTGATTTAAATAAGAATGATGATGAAGATCCTATTGATGTTCATTTGTATTACGAGAGTCAGTTGATTGATAGCCGGCATTTGGAGGATGAAGGACCCCCTCTTAATCTCCCCCTTGCTAAGGGGGAGAAAGAAGGTGAGCATGCTCTTACTAAAGAAAGGGGGTTGGTGTTGAAAGTGGCTAATTTACCGGAAGGGGTTTATAAAATTGAAGTTAGAGTTAACGATGATATTATTACTGAAAAAATTGAAACAATGCAGCAGAAATTAGCTTTTATAAATAAGATCTGGTTATTTGAAAATGGCCAGACTGATATTGGATTACATACAGATAGTAGAGAACTGCAAGTAAAAACTATAAATCCCAGCAGTTTGCAAATCATAAAAGCCGGAGCCAAAGAACTTGAAATTAAAGAGACTTATAAGCAGTTTAGCTTGGTTCTGGATGTGGCCACTTCAACCGAAATAGATTTGGGAAAGGACGGTGTTATAATTGCCGGCGATGGGGTGTTTAGCTTTAGTAAAGAAGCCTTATTTAATCCAAGCTTTAAAAAAGTTACTGCTAATCTTGATATTAATATAGAAAATATTAATTATGTGCTGGCAAACTATAAAAAGCCCGTAGAAGAAGATAAATGGCAAATAGCTGAAGCTGAATTTAACCTAACTAATGCTTATCGTGAAGAAGGTAGGTATAATTTTATAATTTCTATTCCCGGCCTAAAAGCGGACGGCGATATAGAAGATTATATTGAGGTAGATGAGATAAAAGTGGAATTAGAAGGAAGGAGTTTATTAGAGAAATTAAAAGAGATTTTTAGCCGTTAACTTAGAGATGTAAAATTATATTGCTTACAGCGAGTTATAGGTTATTTTGCAAATATGACTAATAACCCATAACTTATAACCGGTGAAAATAAATGAATAAGACAAGAGGAAAAGTTTATCAAATACTTACAGAATTTTTCTACGTTCTAACCGGCGCGATAGTTGTATTTGTTATTATGGAATTAGCCTGGGAGAACATAGTTTTAAGCTATCTTAACCTTAATTGGGTGTTGATTGGTTGGGTTATAAATGGTATAGTTTTATTAGTAATGAGTAGACGCTAAGAGTGATGCTAATAATGCGAATTAATGAGAATGTTGCTAATTGCTAATAATAATATTCGTAGCATTCGCAATTAGTAACATTAGCATATCATTAGCGGATTAGCATCACATTTTATGATAAATAAACTTCTTAAAAATATTCCCCTCCTATTAATCCTCCTTTTTATCCTCGCGCCTGCCTTAGGCAAGAAAGGTATTTTTGTTATTGGTTTAATAATTTTAATAATATTTATAATTAAAAAATTTAAAAAACTCCAATTTGGCAAACTGGGGTTTAATAAAAAAAATATGGAAAATGTAATTGATGTAGACAGTTTAAAGTCTATGAAAAACGTTAAAAAAATCGGAACAACTATTGTTTTAGTAATCTTAGCTCTTTGGTTATTTTTTGCTTCCATCGTAATAGTGGATGCCGGGGAAACCGGAGTTTATTCGCTTTTCGGCAAAGTCAAAGACCAGGAATTAAAATCAGGGTTTCATTTAGTTATTCCCTTAGCCAAAGTAACAAAAATAAGTATTAGAACCGAAGAGTATACTATGAGCATTGCTCAAGGAGAAGGCAAAAAGGCGGCGGCCGATGCTATAGCTTCCTTAACAAAAGAAGGCTTAAGCGTTGACTTGGATATTACTGTTCTTTATCGCCTGAACGAAGAGGATGCTTCGGATGTTTATAAAAATGTCGGCTTAACTTATGAAGAAAAAATAATCCGCCCCTCTATTAGAACTTCTATTAGGGACATTATTGCCCAGTACGAAGCTAAAGATATCTATAGTGAAAAGCGCCAGGAAGCAGCCCAAAAAATTAACGAGAGCTTGAAAGAAAATTTAGGGCCGCGCGGAATTATAGTTGAGGATATTCTATTGCGAAACGTAGCTTTGCCGGCTAATTTAGCTAATGCTATCCAGGAAAAACTGCAGGCCGAGCAGGAGGCGGAAAAATACGATTTTATTTTAGAGAAAGAGAAAAAGGAAAAAGAAAGAAAAATAATTGAGGCCGAGGGGCAAAGGGATGCTCAAACAATTATTAACCAAAGCTTAAGCCAGAATTATTTGTATTATTTGTATATTAAAGATCTGAAAGATAGGGAAGGTACGATTTATGTGCCGACTAATCCGTCAACAGGTATGCCGTTGTTTAGGGACCTCGGGAGATAGAGAAATTTTCGATTGACGATTTGCGATTTTCGATTGATAATAAAAAATTATAATTTCAAATAACGTGAAGAAATTTGAAACTTGAAATTGAAATTTGGCTAGGCTATATCCAATTTCCAATTTTCAATACATAATTTCTAAAAATCCTATGCCTAAAAAAATAAATAAGCGTGAATTAACAGATGTATTTTTAACATCGCAAAAAAAGTATAAACCATCTAAAAAAATTATTCAGGCGGCTAATGTTAAAGATTATGAAGGTACGTTAAAGCAAGCAGCTCGTAGTCCGATTAAATTTTGGGAGCAGGCGGCTGGTGAAATTTTTTGGTTTAAAAAGTGGAGTAGAATTTTTGATGATTCTAAAAAGCCGTTTTACAAATGGTTTGTCGGAGGTAAGACTAACTTAGCTTATAATGCTCTTGATCGGCATATTGGAACTAAAACAGAAAGAAAAACTGCCATACTCTGGGAAGACGAAACAGGACGAACCAGGAAATACACTTATCTTGAGCTTTATAGAGAAGTTAATAAACTAGTAAATGCTTTGCGGGGTTTGGGGGTAAAAAAGGGTGATAGGGTGGCTATTTATATGCCTAATATTCCGGAAATAGCGATAGTAATGCTAGCCTGCGCTAAGATTGGGGCTATGCATTCGGTGGTTTACGCTGGTTATTCTGCTGGGGCCTTGGCAGACAGAATAAAAGACGCTCGGGCAAAAATTTTATTTACAGCTGATGGCAGTTTTCGGCGAGGCAAGGCAATTGATTTAAAATCTATTGCTGACGAGTCAGTAAAACAGTGCAAAACCATAAAAAAAGTTATTGTAGTTAAGAATAATAAAAAGAAAGTTAAATTCAATAAAAAAAGAGATGTCTGGTATGCAGATTTTATTAAAGCACAGTCTGCGGAAGCAAAATGCGCTATGATGGACGCCGAAGATCCGGCCTTTGTCTTGTACACTTCAGGCACGACATCTAAACCTAAGGGAGTAGTGCATGTCCATGGCGGTTATGCTGTCGGAGTTCTTAGGACAATAAAATGGGTATTTGATTTACATGGCGATGAAATATTTTGGTGTACGGCCGACCCTGGCTGGATTACCGGACATAGTTATATTATTTATGGTCCTTTAATGGCCGGGGTAACTACTTTAATGTACGAGGGTGTGCCGGATATGCCTGAACCGGACCGTATTTGGCGCGTAGTAGAAAAATATAAAGTTAATGTTTTATATACAGCCCCGACTTTAATTAGGGCTATGATGAAGTACGGCGCTAAATGGCCGAAGAAACACAAGATGAAAAGTTTAAGGATTTTAGGTTCGGTAGGAGAGCCAATTAACCCGGAAGCCTGGAAATGGTATTATAAATACGTGGGGAAAAATAGATGCCCGATTATGGATACTTGGTGGCAGACAGAAACAGGCATGAACATGATTACCCCTCTGCCCGCCGCTCCCCTAAAAGCTGGGTCAGCCGGCAAACCATTTCCTGGAATTGCTGCTCAAGTAGTTGATAAAAAAGGTAAAAGTGTGCCAGCAGGCAAAGGCGGATATTTGGTGATTAAAAATCAATGGCCCAGTATGATTAGAACTATTTTTAATAACCCAGAAAGATATATTAAAACTTATTGGAAAGAAATTAAAGGAGCTTATTTTACCGGCGATATCGCCTTTCAGGATAAAGATGGGTTTTATTGGATTCAAGGAAGAACCGATGATGTTTTAAAAATTGCCGGCCACCGAATTGGTACGGCGGAAGTAGAAAGCGCTTTTGTTTCCCACAAATCTGTTGTTGAAGCCGGTGTCATAGGCATACCCGACCCAATTAAAATGGAAGTAATAAAAGCTTTTGTTATTTTAAGGCAAGGAGTAAAGGTAAGTGATAAATTAAAGGACGAATTAAAAATGCATGTTAGAAAAACTTTAGGCCCGATGGCGGTAATAAAAGATATTGCTTTTGTAGATAAGCTGCCGAAAACAAGAAGCGGAAAAATTATGCGCCGGGTGCTAAAAGCCAAAGAATTAGGAACTGACGTTGGCGATACGAGCGCTTTAGTGTAATATCGCGAATTTTACGAATGTGAAGTGAATTTAGCGAATAGTTTGAATTTTTAAAACAGACAGCTAGACATGTCTGCCGCCATCCTGGTAACCAGAAGAGGAAAGCATTGTCCTTGGCGGAGATAAAATAGATTAATAAAAATTTAAAAAATGATAATTACAAAAAGAGCAAAAATAATTATTGTGGTCATTTGTATAATAGTATTTATTTTACTTTCTTGTTATGCCGTATTAAAATTTCAATGGAGATGATTTCAATAAGTTATACCATTAATACTATGGCTTTACGGGAAGCCTTAAATTAGAGGGCTATTTTAAAAAGCTTGACAATGGCCATGTTTATGTTAAACTATAAGTATACTTAAAATTAAACTTTATTCATATGGAAGCTCAAATAATTGGAATTAAACAACTGCATAAACAACTTAAACAAATAGCCGAAGCAACTTTAAAAGGCCAGTCTTTTACAGTGGTTAAAAATTCTAAACCAGTTTTTAAAATTGAACCAATTGAAGAGACGGGAATTAAAAAATATACTTTAGCTGACTTTGGAAGTGTGCAATTTGATGGCAAAGATAAAGATTTAAGCAAAAAAATTGATAGTATTTTATATTAACTATTATTTATTAAATTATGGTTATTTTAGATTCTAATATCTGGATTGCTTTTTTTAATAGAAAAGATAGCCAGCATACGAAGGCAAGAAAAATTTTTTTTACTATTCAAGAGCTGGTTATTTTGCCGGAATATATTATACTGGAAGTTTGTTCTATTCTTACTTTAAGAGCAAGTAAAAAAATTGCCGAAGCCTTTCTTGAGATAGCAATTTATAATAAAAATGTAAAGATTGTATTATCAGATGATAGTTTATTTAAAAATACACTAAAGCTTTTTGTTCAATATAAAGGCAATAAGTTGTCGTTTGTTGATTTAGCTTTAGTTTATATGTCAAAAACAGATAAGATAGTTACCTTTGATAAAAATTTAAAGAAAGTAATTAATCATTAAAAAAGCATGCCCAAAAAAGAACCAATAAAAATCATTATTGAAATATCTGTACGCCATATCCATATATCGCAGCTATATATTGATAAGTTATTCGGTAAAGGACATAAATTAACAATGCTAAAGCATTTATCGCAAAGCCATGAGTTTGCTGCTAATGAGGTACTGGAGATAAAAACAGCTAAGAGCTCATTAAAAAATGTTCGTGTTCTTGGCCCGGCTCGAGATTATACTCAAGTGGAAATATCAAAGACTGATTCTTTTTATTTAGGCCTTGATCCTTTAATTAAAATCAGCGGTGACCTAGAAGATACGCCGGGCTTAACTTTGGTTGGGCCAAAGGGTGGGGTAGATATCCCCGATGGCGTAATACTTTCCTACAGGCATATTCATTGCTCTCCTTCTCAAGCGAAAAAATACGGCTTAAAGCATAAGCAATTAGTTAAGGTAAGGATTAGAGGCCAGCGAAGCTTAATTTTTGAAAATGTGATGGTAAAAGTTAAGGATGAATTTGATTGGCGGATGCATATTGATACTGATGAGGCTAATGCGGCAGCGATTGATAATAGTAATAATGTGGGCGAAGTGATCATATAAATTAAGAATGAAGAATGAAGATTTAAGAATGATTAAATGTATTTTTTATTTTTATTTTTATGAGCAATATTTTGGTAATTAACAGCGGGTCTACTTCAGTTAAATATAAGTTATTTAATAAAGAAGAAAAACAGCTGAATGAAGGCTGTGTTAATTTTGTTGAAAATTATGAACTAGCCGTAAAGCAAATTTTACGCGAGCTAAAGGATCTGCGCGAAATAGATGCGATCGGCCATCGGGTTGTTCATGGCGGCGATAAATACATAGAGCCAACTTTAATTAGCGGGGAAGTGATAAAAGAGCTTGAAAAATATAATAGTTTAGCGCCTTTGCATAACCCTTTTAATTTAGCCGGCATAAAAGCATGCTTAGATTATCTTCCAAATATAAAGCAGGTAGCCGTATTTGATACAAGTTTTTATTCAGAATTGCCGCCAGTAGCGCGTAATTACGCTTTACCGAAAGAAATAATTAAAAGGCATAAAATAAGACGTTTTGGTTTTCATGGCATTTCTCATAAATATGTTTTTGAAGAAGCAGCTAAGCAATTAAAAAGGGATGTTGAAAAAGTAAATTTGATTACTTGCCATCTTGGCGGCGGCTGGTCAATAACGGCTATAAAAAAAGGCCAAGCAATTGATACTTCTATGGGATGGACACCTCTTGAAGGCCTTATAATGATGACTAGGGCCGGGGATTTAGATCCAGGTATAATTATGGAATTAATTAAAGATGCAGAAGATGATTTTACAGGAGGAAAATATAAAGAAATTATTAATTTATTAAATTACGAATCAGGCATAAAGGCAATATCTGAAGGCATTGATGATTACCAGGAATTGCTAAAAGAGGTATCACAGGGGCAAAAACAAGCTAAATTAGCTTTTGAAATGGCGGTTTATAGATTAAGTAAATACATTGGCGCTTATTGGACAATTTTAGAAGGCAAGGTAGATGCGATCGTATTTACCGGCGCAATTGGCGCAGGCAATCCGATGACTAGAAATGCAGTGATGTCAAGATTGAAGTGCCTGGGAGAAATTAAAGTATTTAGTATAAAAACTAACGAGGAGTTGATGATAGCGAGGGAGACTAGACAAATACTAAATAGACATCAAGAATAAATTTTTAATTTTCAATTTATGATTTCAAAAACAATTTTTAATTTGTAATATTTAATAACTAAACTCACATGATATTATTATTTAAATTTATTTTAAATTAGAAATTGAATATTATAAATTGTTTACAAATCATAACTTACAAATTATAAATTTAGTTTAGTTTTCTCTTAAGGATTGATAAATAAGTACCAGTTTATATAACTAATAATTATATAATTCATGATTAAAAGACTATTCAACGGACAAATCAATAGTATTACAATTGCCGCGGTTTTAATCGCCGCGTCGTCTTTAGTTAGCCGTATTTTGGGTATTTTTCGAGACCGTATTTTAGCCGGTGAATTCGGGGCTGGTGATACTTTAGACGTGTATTATGCGGCTTTTCGTATTCCTGACATGGTTTTTAATTTAATTGTATTAGGAGCTTTATCAGCCGGTTTTGTGCCGATTTTTACGGGTTTGCTAAAAAATCCTATAGCCCGGGCAAGAGGCTTTTTATCACGAGAAAAAAATAAAGAAGCTTGGCAATTAGCCAGCAATATTTTAAATATACTAGGAATATTGTTAATAGTTTTTTGCAGTTTAGGAATTTTAACCGCCCCCTTATTTATGAAATTAATCGCGCCAGGCTTTACGGAAGATAAACAATTATTAACCGCTAGCTTGACTAGAATTATGTTTCTTTCCCCTCTACTATTGGGGATTTCTAGCGTTTTAGGAGGAATTTTACAGTCATTTAAGAGATTTTTTGTTTATTCATTATCTCCGATTATGTATAACGTGGGCATAATAATTGGAGCATTGTATTTAGTGCCAATATGGGGAATATACGGACTAGCCTGGGGGGTTGTTTTCGGAGCCCTGCTCCATATGCTTATTCAATTACCAATGGTAATTAAGCTTGGATTTAGATTTAAACTAAAAATAAATTTAAAAAATAAAAACGCAAGAGCAATAGGCCGGATGATGCTTCCTCGAACTATGAGCTTAGCAATTTCGCAAATTAATTTAGTGGTCATCACCATTATCGCTTCTACTTTAGCTAGCGGATCTTTAGCGATTTTTAATTTTGCTAATAATCTGCAGTCTTTTCCAATCGGTATTTTCGGCATCTCTTTTGCCATCGCCGCTTTTCCCACCCTATCGGCAGTCGCTTTCCGCAAGAAAGAATTAATTAAAAATTTTTCTTTAACAATTAGAAATATTTTATTTTTTACAATTCCAGCAACAGTTTTGTTAATAACTTTGCGGGCGCAAATTATTAGGGTTGTTCTAGGTACTGGCCACTTTGATTGGGAAGATACTATTTTAACTATTGATACATTGGGATTTTTTGCCATTTCCCTATTTGCGCAAGCTACTTTGCCATTATTAATTCGCATGTTTTACGCCCGCCATAATTCGCGCACCCCTTTTTATATTGGCCTTACCTCTGCCGGTCTTAATGTATTTTTATCATTATGGCTGGTGGAAAGGCTTGGTGTAGCCGGATTAGCTTTAGGTTTTTCTCTGTCTAGCATATTTAATTTTATATTACTTTGGCTTGCTATACGCTTTGAATTAGGAGATATGGATGAAGTAAAAATTTTAACTTCAACGATTAAATTTTCAGCGGCCGCAATTGCCTGCGGAATAACGGTTCAAGGCATGAAATTAGTAATTTGGCCATTTATTAATATGACAAAACTTTGGGGAGTATTAGCTCAAGGAGCGGTGGCTGGGGTTTTTGGGCTATTTGTTTATATTGCTGTTTGCTCATTATTTAGAAGTGAAGAATTATTTCATTTTTGGGATTCTATTAAAAAACGATTACCTTTTAGAAAAGTTGAAGCCGGAGACCAGGGAGAAGCGCGGGGGATATAAAATTTTAGATTTTAGAATGAAGAATGATGATTTAGGATTAGCTTGACATATTTTTGTTTTTCGTTTAAGATAAGGATAAATTTGGAAATAAACAAAAAAAAGAAAGGGAGGAATGAAAATGGCAGATGATAAAGTAGTACGGGTAATAGTTGGCGGAGCAGCTGGACGGATGGGTAGGAAACTTATCGCAATGGTTCAACTAACTCCAGGTATTATTTTAACAGGAGCATATGAGCACCCTGACCACCCTGACATAGGCAAAGATGCGGGTGCGTTAGCTGGGGTTGATGAATTAGAGGTGACGATTAGCAATATTGTTGGTGCCATACAAGGCCATATGGGTGCGTACCCAGGTGATGTTATTATTGATTTTACATCACCCGAGGCAGTTCCTGAGAACATCAAAATTATAACAGAATGTGAAAGGTCTTTTCCTATGGTAATCGGAACAACAGGTATCGCTGGAGAGGCCCTCGGAGAAGTAACTAAGCTTGCTCAAAAGGTTCCGGTTGTAATGGCGCCAAACATGAGTGTTGGTGTAAACGTGATGTTTAAAATTGTTGGAGAGATGGCCCGGATTCTTGGTAATGATTATGACATGGAGCTCTTGGAAGTACATCACCGATTCAAAAAAGATGCTCCGAGTGGGACAGCAATGAAATTGGCACAGATTCTAGCAGAGGCTGTGGGCCGCAATTTAGATGATGTGGCGGTGTACAAGAGAAAAGGGCTTATTGGCGAGAGGACTGATGAGGAGATCGGGATACAGACTTGGAGAGCCGGTGACATACCCGGCGAGCATACTGTCATGTTCGGGGGAATCGGCGAAAGACTGGAGATTATCCACAGGGCCCATAGCCGGGACAATTTTGCCCGAGGCGCGCTTAGAGCCGCCAAATGGGTTGTCGAGCGACCTTTTGGGCTCTTTGATATGCAGAGCGTTCTCGGCATATAATTATTTCAAGGAGAAATAACGGGTCATACGCAATATGTCTGGAACAAACATTAAAGTTGATATATAATTTGAGATAGAATTACAATTAATCATCTCAAATTATGGGAAATAAAAATGTATTAGAATTATTTTTGCCCGAAGGAACACTAGACTGGTT